>CALDJV010000178.1 GCA_937899305.1 uncultured Cytophagaceae bacterium | reverse complement strand
AGCTTACTACTATTAAAGTAGTATTGCGCATGCACAAAAAAGGCTTCAGCCTTGAAGATATCATGAAAGCTACTGATTTGAGCCAATCACAAATTGAGTTAATTCTAGCTAACAATTAATTATACTATTCTTTGAGTATGGGCATTCAAGAAGCAATTTTACAAGAAGTGAGAGAACAGGGACTCGAACAAGGTCTTTCACAAGGCATTGAACAAGGTATTTCGCAAGGTATCGAGCTTACTACTATTAAAGTAGTATTGCGCATGCACAAAAAAGGCTTCAGCCTTGAGGACATTATGGAAGCTACTGATTTGAGCCAAGGGCGAATTGAGGCGATTTTGGCAAATAAATAGCAATAGTTTTATAATTACATGTTTAGGTAAAGTATTGACTTGATTGTAGTATTACATGAAAAAAATTACTTGGACGTTTTTTACCGCTAATCAAAATAAGAAAGAAAAAGCCCAAAAAGTAGCCAAGCTACTGTTAAATCAAATGCCTAATTCTGAGGTAATAAACGTAGAGAAATATTGGAAAACAGAGAATGCTTATAAGTTTATAATAGAAACCACCTTGGGTGAGACTGATTTTGATGCGGCAGTACTGAAGTGTTTAAAGTTATCTGCTCAAATTTGTGGTACCTGGATTATGAGTTATGATGAAAATCAAGAAAGGTTTGGTTTGGACTTTAATAAAACGAAATTTAGTCATTTTGGCAGGATAGAATTCAATGTGATTTACTGCATCTTTGCCGAAGTCGATTTTGAGCACTTGAGTAATAGTACCTGATTTTTGTTTAGTTTTTATTCCTAATTATAGTACTCGATAAAACCATTCCAATCCATTCGTTTTAATGATGCTTACCAACCCACAAAAACAATCATTGATTGAGCGCTATGTTCAGGCTTACAATGCCTTTGACGTAGCCGAAATGCTCCAAGACCTCCACTCCAAGATTGTATTTAAAAACATTGCCAATGGTGAAGTCAATCTGGAATTGACCGGCATAGAAGCCTTTGAAGCACAAGCCCAGCAAGCCAAAGCCTTGTTTGCAGAAAGACAACAAACCATTACTCAAGTAGATTTTGGTGAGGATACTGTTACCGTTCAAATAGCTTACCAGGGGGTGTTGGCTCAAGATTTACCCAATGGGCTCAAGGCAGGTGAAAAAATAAAACTGAATGGACGGTCGGTTTTTAAATTTCAAGAAGGTAAAATCATTGAGATTCAGGACATCAGTTAGGGTAGTTTTGTGGAAAGACGTTGGCCTCATTAGAAAAGAGACCAACAATCAATATTCACAATTGAGATTTACATCACACCTTCTGCTATTAAAATATCGGCAATTTGGTTTACTTTTTCAGAGGCCCTTCCGGTTCCTAAATTGCTGAAGCATGCTATGCCTACCCCTTCTTTGGTAAAACGCATAAATTGAGAACTAATGCCCCCTGCACTTCCGTCCCAGGCTACAATTTGCCGACCGTTAAAGTTACCAATATACAATCCAAATGCTTGATTGTCTCGAGGGTGCTCAAACTTCAGGGTTTTGTGCATGAGGTCATAAAACTTTTGCCCTCCAAATTTTTTATTGTAAAAATTGATCGACCATTTGGCCAAGTCTTCTACCGTAGTCATCACTCCACTTCCCCCATAATGAGGTGAAGTGCGCCAGTGTTGAATAAACTTCCCTTGTTGGTTGAGTTTGATACCTACCCCATTGTATGCTTTGATGTGCTCAGGGGTACGGTAGTTATAAGGAATGACCCGGTTTTTTACCACATTGGTAATGTCGTCGTTTACCAGAGTTTGATTCATATTCAAGGGCTTGAAAATGCGTTCTTGCATAAAATCCCGAAACTTTTTTCCTGAAACTTTTTCTACGATTTTAGCCAGTAACATAAAGTTTACATTACAATAATCCCATTGTTTACCTGGGGTAAAAAGTAAGGTGTCTTGTTTCAGCGAAGTTGCAATGGCTTCCTCAATATCAAAATAATTGAAAGTGCTCCATGATTTGCCGCTAGAGCGAGGAAGGTGGTAGCAATCTTGTATTCCACTGGTGTTGTAGAGCAAATGCTTCACTTGGATTTTATGAGGGTATTTTTTTAGAGCAGGTAAGTATTGACTGGCGTCGTCGTCTAGCGAGAGCTTGCCATCCATGATCAATAAAGCAATGGCCGCACCAGTAAATTGCTTGGATACTGAAGCAATACTAAAAACTGATTGAGGGCTAATAGGAATATCATACTCTAGGTTGGCCATTCCGTAGCCTTTTTTATAGAGTACTCTATTTCCTTTGGTAATGACTATAGCGTATCCAGGTGAGTTTTTATTGTTGAAGTCTTTGAATAAAGCATCTATTTTTTTAGTGTATTGTACTTGCGAGCTAGGTGTATTGGGTTGGGTTTGTCCGGTACAACCCAGATAAATTATCAAAGCAAAAAAGTAAAGCCAAATTTTCATCATCAAATAAGGGTTTAGTAAAAGTTGGTGAGTGTAAATATAAAAACACTTTACCCTAATGATGGATTAACTTGGCAGGGGTTGCATCATCTTGCGATCCTGTCATAGATTAGCAACAAGAAAAATAGTCACTTTTGTGACTGGTTCAGCGCTATGTTGCCAGAGGCTGAATGAATAGGATAACTCATTTGTTGGAAAAAAGTCACAACAAATATGTGATGAGATGGTTGAAGGTACTTCAATGAATGGAGGAATTCTATTTAATGGCCTTCCAACATTCCTGAGTAAATGATTTCAGGGTATCAATAAAAAGTAATTTTACATTTAGGTAATGCTTCCTTGAGTGTTTCTACTTCTTGTGGATCGAGGTCATTCTCGCTAATGTCGAGCGAAACCAACTGATTGAAATCTTTGAGTTCATCAACACTTCTCAGTTTATTATTTTGCAGCTTGAGATTATTGAGTCGGCGTAAACGTACCAGGGCTGATACATTTACAATACGGTTATTGTTGAGATTCAAATCGGTAATATACTCCAGTTTGCCCAATGCATTGATGTTACTAATTTTGTTATTGCTCAGGTTCAACTGTTGCAATTGAGCCATGTTCTCAAAAATCAAGGTATCAGTAATTTGATTGTGACTCATATCTACTTTGCGTAGATGACTCAAGTCTTTGACAAAACTTGCATCGATCAGATATTTACGGGTAATACTGAGCTCGGAATTGTACAAGAATGACTTAAGCTTATTTTGCATAATAGAAACATTGTACAACGACAAAATCTCAAGGTTGGTAAACCCTTTGAGTACTTTCAGAATTTGCGAATCTATTTTTTTGATAGATACAAATACTACCTTTTTCATGTCCGACAAGTGAAGCTCCGAAAATGCCTGGTTGGTGACATTGGTACTCAAGCGAAACTCTCCATCTAACTTGCGAGCTTTGTCGTAGAACATTTCTTGTAAAAAGAATTCAGCTTGCTCGATGCCCTCAAAATTTCCATCTTTGATGAAATTGTCATTTTCAAAGGCTTCCATTGCTAAAAAATATTCAAGGATAGACTTGTGCGAAAACTTATATTTCCCCTGTACATCTCGGTTGAGCAATGACCTACTTTTGAGTTCAAGTTCTTGTAAATCAATGTCTTGTTGACGAGAAAAATGCAAAACCTCGTTACCGTCTACAAAAAAGCCTCCTCGTTTTTTGTGGTTTTCATATATATTAATCGCAATGGCTCTCGAGAACTTATACAATTGTTTTTGGTATTCTTTTTTGTCTTTGGGGTGTCGCTGTACTTCTCGGTCTATCCATTTTTTGATGAGTTCTTTGTAAATCTGATAAGTACGTTCATATCTGCGACCCGATTCAATCAAATCGTCAATATAACTCAACAACATCGGACGTACCATCAGGTTAGGCGATTGTTGGACAATATCAGTGGCTTTTTGCTGCTTCTTTTTCTGAAAAAACGAATACTTCTTTCTCAAGTATTTTTTTATGTCGTTGTCGTCAAAAGGAGAAATGTATAGTTTACGAAATGTGTACTCACCGCCATCATCGCCAAACTTCAAAATACCAGTTTCGCGGGGTTCTTCTACTTCAGAGGGGAAAAACTGAGTACGACAAGTGATGATAATTTCCTTGAAATCCTTGGCTTTGGTCAAGATAATCTTCAGGCGTGCCTTATAATCTTTAATGGCTAAATTGTCTTCATCAAATGCATCCAACAACAAAATAATGTCTTTTCGTCGGGCATGCTGTACTGCATCTACCTCTTTGAGCGATTCAGGATTACCCAATGGAATCAGGATGATATTATCAACACCGTGTTTTTTTACAAAAGAAGCATACAGATTGATCATAAAGGTGGTTTTACCCATTCCTGAATCTGCCAAAATAATAAAAAAACGATCCTGAATACTTTTATTTTTAAAAGCCTTGTCAATAAAGAAAGGAATTAAATCTTCTTTAGTTGCAAATGCGTGAGTATGGCCAGG
>CALDJV010000177.1 GCA_937899305.1 uncultured Cytophagaceae bacterium | reverse complement strand
TTAGAATAAAAATTGTAAATATACGTTGTTATTATCCAAACATTTGGTAAACTTGAAAGTTATCAATAGGAATTAATTGGAACTGAAAACAAAAGATAAGGATAGCGTATGTTTAACGAAGTATATAAAATATTCCACGGCAACGAAGAAGTGAAACGTCCTGCAAAAGTCTTGTTCTGGTCAGAATTAGGCCGGGCTTCAGTAGGTTTAGGGGCTTACTTTGTGTCGTTGCCTATGCTACAGCTATTGCCTCAAGGAGACGGCCATCCGGTTTTGGTCATTCCTGGATTTATGACCACTGACCGTACTACTGCCCCCCTTCGTTTTTATCTCAAGAGCCGCAACTATGTACCTTATCGTTGGAAATTAGGCAGGAACCTGGCAAATTTTTATGAAATCGAGGAACAAGTATACGAGCGTTTATTGGAATTGAAGTCCAAACATGGACGCAAAGTAAGCATTGTAGGCTGGAGCTTAGGAGGAGTATACGCCCGCGAAATAGCTCGTCGTCATCCCGATGCAGTTCGGCAAGTCATCACCTTGGGTTCTCCTTTTGGAGGCATTACCGGCGACAACAACATCGAGTGGTTGTATGAACTGGCCACCGGACGAAAAGTAACGGAGGTAGATCATATTCCCCAGGATGTGCTAGAGTCTATTCCCAAACCTACTTCGGTACCCACTACGGCTATCTATTCCAAAACTGATGGAGTAGTAGCTTGGCAGCATTGTATGGAGAAGCAAGAAGGACCCATTACCGAAAATGTAGAAGTATTTGGAAGTCATATTGGGTTAGGACACAACCCTGCGGTGTTGGCCTGTGTTGCCGAGCGACTGAGTCAGCCCGAAGGAGAGTGGAGCCGTTTCAATCAAACTGCTTTTGGCAAGTTATTTTACTCCAAGTATTTTTAAGGGACGTGAGTAAACGATCAAATTTAAAAGTAATAAAAGCTGGAATGTAACTGATTCCAGCTTTTTCGGAAAATAAAAAAAGCAGGCAATCGTATTTGATCACCTGCTTTGCTCATTCAGAGATATTTATAAGTGATGTTATTCACTGTTTCTCATCAAAAACAACTGATCTACCGCCCGTACCATCATCAGCAAGAGTAGAGGGATAAGTGAGAAGTGAAATTTCTGAGGAAAAAACGCCCAAGAAGCCAACAAGATGAGATTCACTAGCAGCATCATTCTGAAGGTGAGTTTGAAGCCTCGGTTGGCCCACACTCCAAAAGCCAAAAAGAAATACAAAGGGTTGGCCCACAACACATTGAGATTTACTTGAGTAGCATCGTGGTTGGTGCCTACCCACATAAATAACAAAAGAGCTCCTGCCAGACCAATAAAAAACAATAAGAACCCATCCAAAATGCGTTTCAAACGATTGTTTTTAGATAAAAACGTAGTGAGGAGTACTACCCCAAACAAAGCCCAAAATACATACAAGGGTCGATTCCAGCTTGACACCGAACGTGCTATTTTAGCTGCTCCTGGTACCAATACCCTTGGTTTACCCAATAAAGGTTCTCCACTTTGCTTCTGCCATTTACTCATGTTATAAGATAAGTAATCGGGCAAAAACATTTGATTGAAGGCATCGGCTTTTTTATCTACGGGCACCCCCAGTAGCAGGTCAATGCCCAAGTCTATCCAAGGTTGATCCGCAATGTACACATCTAGCATTTGCCGAAAAGTACTATCAGGGGCAGCTTCTTTGGGGGCAATAGGATTAAATTCTTTTTTTAGAATATCGCGTACCTGCGAAGCACAGTTGTTATAAAAAAAATCATACAAATAATAGCGTTTTTTAGGATCAATCAAGTTATCCTCCAAAACATCCAAAAACTGCTTTTTCTCGGCCGGAGTCAGGTTTATTTCTTGCCCCAGTACCCTTCTTTTTTCATCTTGAAACTCTCGCAAGAAATAAATTGTGGGGTAGCGGGCTACCATATACTTTAGCATTCCTCGGGCAAACTTCAAATAAAACCCTGGAGTATTGAAGTTGAAAATGCCGTAATTGTAAACCACATCTTTATTGGTGGTTGGGTCTATTACGCGAATCGAGGTATGCCCAAAAGCTGAATATACGGCATTGCCGGGCGCACAAGTAAGCAGCGAAACTCGAGCCTGAGAAGAATAATTAATATGGGTAGTATCGAACCTTTGGCTGTAAGCTACCAAGGTACACCAGCAAAATAGAAATGAAAAAGCAACAGTCTTGATCTTAGCCACAAGTAATAATTTATTTGGATGTCAAAATATAAATAGTTTGCCTTGTAAAGTAAGCCTCGCAGGCAGCAGGCTTGCAAATATAAAAGTACCTGAGCAGGAAAAAAATTAGCAGGTTCGGAAACCTAAAGTTTCGAGCAATAGAAGTAAATAATTTGAGTCTGCCTCATTTTTAGGTTTACTTTTTGTAGTAGGGTGAAACATCAACGAAAGTATTGAAGGGAAACTGATAATTGTAAATATGAAGATAGCAATGTATTGCCCTATACAGGTGTTTTAAACCCTGCTAATAATTATTTGAAACAAAGCATACGAAAAAAATTTAAAGCCTTATACAATGTCAAAAGCATTTTCGGTAAGAGGTAAATTAGTAAACATAGAAGAGGAGAAGATTTACCCGGTACAAGTTCAGATTTTAGAAGATAAAATAATAGCCATAGAAAAACTAGAAACTCAAGACGAGCTGCCTTATCTATTGCCTGGATTTATTGATGCCCACGTTCACATTGAAAGTTCAATGTTGACCCCGGCTGAGTTTGCCCGAATGGCAGTCGTGCATGGAACCGTTGCCACGGTATCCGACCCCCACGAGATTGCCAATGTAATGGGAGTAGAAGGGGTAGAGTACATGATTGACAATGGCGATCGAGTTCCTTTTAAGTTTTATTTTGGTGCTCCTTCTTGCGTACCGGCGACTACCTTCGAGACCGCAGGAGCCGAAATCACTGCCGAGCAGATCGACAAGTTGTTACAAAAACCAGAGGTAAAATACCTGGCTGAAATGATGAACTGGCCTGGAGTCTTGTACAATGACGAAACGGTATTTAAAAAACTGGAAATTGCCAAAAAACACAACAAACCCATAGATGGACACGCTCCTGGACTTAAGGGAGAGCAAGCCAAACAATATATTGCGGCCGGAATCAGTACCGACCACGAGTGTTTTACCAAAGAAGAAGCCTTGGACAAACTTCGTGAAGGAATGAAGGTGATCATTCGGGAAGGAAGCGCAGCCAAAAACTTTGAAGCTTTGGTAGACCTGATTCATAACTATTGTAACAAAATGATGTTTTGTTCCGACGACAAACATCCGGATAGTTTGGTAGAGGGACACATCAATGATTTGGTAAAGCGCGCCATTAGCCGTGGAATTGACCTATTCAAAGTACTACGAGTGGCTTGTGTAAACCCTGTGGAGCATTATAACCTGGAAGTGGGACAACTCAAAGAGGGAGATGCGGCCGATTTTATTGTTGTGAAAGATTTAGAAGACTTTGATGTACTCAAAACTTACATCAATGGAGAATTGGTGTCTGAAGAAGGCACAAGCCACATTGCCCATTTGCAAAGCGAAATTATCAATAATTTTGATACCTCTATCAAAACTACGGAACAGTTTGTAGTAGCAGCCAAAGAAGCACAAACTACCATTGCAGTCATAGAGGTCATTGATGGTGAGCTTATTACCAAAAGATTAGAAGTACCCGCCAAAATAGAAGATGGCAAAGTATTGGCCGATCCCGAGAACGATATTCTTAAGATTACCGTAGTCAATCGTTATCAAGATGCCGAACCAGCCGTTGCTTTTATCAAAAACTTTGGGCTTACCAGCGGCGCCATTGCTTCTTCGGTAGGTCACGATTCCCACAACATCATTGCGGTAGGCGTAGATGACGAATCCATTTGCGAAGCAGTCAATATGCTCATCAAGTCCAAAGGAGGCTTATCAGCGGTGCGAGGAGTAGAAACTGCAGTATTGCCCTTGCCCATTGCTGGATTGATGACAGGCGAAGACGGGTATGAAGTTGCTCAGCAATACATCAAGATAGACAAAATGGCGAAGAAAATGGGCAGTAAATTGATTTCGCCTTTTATGTCATTGTCTTTTATGGCCTTGTTGGTCATCCCTGAGATCAAGTTAAGTGATTTGGGTTTGTTCGACGGACAAAAATTTGAGTTCATTGACTTATTTGTTTCAGAGGAAGTTGTTCCTGAACCAGAAAAGGTAGAAGCCTCGTCAGAAACCTCAACTCCCGAAACCGTGACGGAAAGTGCTGATGAAACTGAAACAGTAGACAAAGAAAAACAAGATTAATACTTGTCGAGTAAGGACAAGCTAAGTAACAGTTGCGCAATAATTGTCCGTTTTCACTTCAATTTTGCTCGTCATGCTTCCTTAAAAAATAGCCCTGCTATTAGCCGATTTTGTAAGTCGCCTGACAAACAAACTTTTTCC
>CALDJV010000176.1 GCA_937899305.1 uncultured Cytophagaceae bacterium | reverse complement strand
ACAATCCCCTTTTTTTTACCAATAATAATTCACAGTATTTGGCGAACATGTTAAATTCTATAAAAAGAATATATGCATGACCTCTCAGTATCGAGCCCAACAAACATAATATTTCTTCACAATTTTACGTAAAGCTTTAATGTTAGGCAAATCTGATGCTTGAGCTATATCACTAATTTTACCTTTTTTGGAGATAATTTTTATTTTCTCCCCTTTGCTCAGATATGCCTCATTTGTAGTGGTTCCTTTCACCACAAAATATTTAGATTGTTTATTGGAAATTTGGTAATGCCGGGCGATTTTCCCGCGAGTTTGCTTAATCAGCTCAATATCATATTTTTCGGACGACAAAGTTACTTGAAATAATTTTCTGTCCAATAACATTCTACTAATTGTTGATAAGACCTTGTCAGCGTGGTTGGTCCATAACTTTACCGAGGACCAAATATCGATGTCATCTAAATTGGCAAAAACCTCCAAAAACAGTGGATCATTCTCTAATTCAGCCAAACCGACCGAATTTTGCAAAAATAGCAATAAATTAGGCGCTGTCTCCACTTTTTCACCTTTTTGTAATAATTGCTTGGTCCGTTTTACCAGTTGCACCATCATTTGTTCGGCACTGATGCAGGTTTTGTGCAAATATACTTGCCAATACATCAGACGGCGGGCAGTCAAGAAATTTTCTATACTATAAATCCCTTTTTCTTCTACCACCAACTCATCATCGTATACATTGAGCATCTTGATGATACGGTCGGCCCCTATGGTGCCCTCTGACACACCCGTAAAGAAACAATCACGCTGGAGATAATCGAGCCGATCTACGTCTAGTTGACTAGAAACCAATTGATGGAAAAATTTACGAGGATAGCTGCCCTCAAAGATACTGATGGCGGTTTGCAAGGCGCCCCCAAACTCACGATTGAGCCGTTTCATAAACAACAAAGAGATTTGTTCGTGCGAGGTATTCGTGAGCATGTGTTCCAAGCCATGTGACATAGGCCCGTGTCCAATATCATGCAACAGTATTGCGATTTGAGAGGCTTCTACTTCTTTGTCTGATATTTCGTGCCCCTTGTTTCGCAAAGTGTCCAGGGCAAGTCCCATCAAATGCATGGCCCCCAAAGCGTGGTGAAATCGGGTATGCAATGCCCCCGGGTAGACAAAACCTGATAAACCCAATTGTTTGATTCGTCGTAATCGTTGAAAAAAGGGGTGTTCTATCAGATCAAAAATCAATTCAGAAGGTATTTTGACAAACCCATAGACTGGGTCATTGATGATTTTTCTTTTGTTCAAAAGTTTCTAGCGGTTAATTTTTGGTAAAATAGTGAGGTAACTTTGGCATAAAACGAATTTATTGATGATTATGCCTCATTCATTGCTTGATAATGCAACGAAACATTACTTTGTTTTTGAAATGCGTAGCAGATGTACTACCTGGATTCGTAACTGATTACAAATTTAAGACTATTTCTCAGATTTGTTAGAGATAAGGTTATCAAGGTTTTAATTTAATTCCTCATGGCTATCGTTGGTTGATTCGTAATGCGTTATGATGCCATGAATACTACAACAATGATTAAACATTCACATATTAAGAATTATAATATATGCAAAGATATTCTATTTTATGGGCCGATGATGAGATCGACATGCTCAAGCCCCATATTATGTTTTTAAACAAGAAAGGCTACGACATCACACCAGTGAATAGTGGGGCCGATGCATTGGATAAATTTCAAGAAGAAAACTTTGATGTGATCTTTTTGGATGAAAACATGCCTGGAATCACTGGACTGGAGGTATTGGCGCAAATGAAATCCGAAAAGCCCAACATACCCGTGGTCATGATTACCAAAAGTGAAGAGGAGCACATTATGGAGGAGGCCATTGGCTCTAAAATAGACGACTATTTGATCAAGCCCTTGAACCCCAGCCAAATTTTGCTTTCGGTAAAAAAGATCTTGGATAATAAGCGCCTCATCACCGAAAAAACCAACCTGAGTTACCAACAGGATTTTCGTAATTTGAGCATGGCTTACAGCGATGACATTGATCACGAAGAGTGGGGCGAAATTTACAAGAAGCTGGTTTATTGGGAACTAGAGATTGAAAACACCGAACACAAGAGCATGTCCGAGGTGTTTGAAATGCAAAAAAGTGAGGCCAATACCAACTTTGTGCGTTTCATTATGGAAAACTATGAGTATTGGCTCAATAATAATGATGATGACGATCGCCCTTTGCTTTCTCATGAGTTGATGAAAGAGAAAGTATTTCCTTTGTTGCAAGAGGACGAACCTTTGTTTTTCATTGTCATCGACAACCTACGCTATGACCAATGGAAGATCATCGAGTCGGACATTGATGATTATTTCAAGGTGGAAGAAGAATCGGCCTATTACTCCATATTACCTACTACGACTGCTTATGCCCGAAATGCCATTTTCTCTGGATTGTTGCCTAACGAAATGGCGCGTTTTCACAAAGACCTTTGGGTAAATGAAAACGAAGAAGGAGGGAAGAACCTAAGCGAAGCGGAGTTTCTGGAGCGTCAACTCAAGCGTTATCGTTTGGACGTGAAGTATTCCTACAACAAAATCATTACCCAAAACCAAGGCCGTAGTTTGGTAGATACCGTGCATAACTTGATGGGAAATCAGTTAAATGCCATCGTATTCAACTTTGTAGACATGTTATCGCACTCTCGTACCGACATGGAAATGATGCGAGAGCTCATGCCCGACGAAGCGGCTTATCGTTCTTTGACCAAATCTTGGTTTTTGTATTCTCCTCTGTTCGATTTGCTTAAGAAACTGGCCGAGGCCAAAGTAAAAGTGGTTTTGACTACTGACCACGGGACCATTCGGGTGCGTAAACCTTTCAAGATTGTAGGAGATAGAAACGTAAATACCAACTTGCGCTACAAGCAAGGCAAAAACCTGAGTTTTGACGACGACGATGTATATGTAGCTCGTAAGCCTGAAGAGCTGTTTTTACCCAAGCAAAATGTATCCACTACTTATGTGTTTGCTTTAGAAGATTACTTCTTTGCTTATCCCAATAATTACAACTACTACGTGAGCTATTACAAAGATACATTTCAGCACGGAGGGGTATCCTTAGAGGAAGTCATCATTCCTTTTGTGGTATTAGATCCTAAGTAAATACAAGTTCAATGCTTGTCTATGCACAAAACAAAAAAGCCTTTGTAAGTCAAAGACTCACAAAGGCTTACATCGTTTTACTATAATATATACTATGATAGCTTGATCACTTATTACAAACACACGTTTATGGGTGTTATTGATGGAAATGATTATTGTGGTGGGGTCAACTATTCACCATCGCAATGTTTTCGTTTGTTTCGTGCTCATTTGCTTTGAGTACATTTTGTCCGTTTTTTTTCGGGAGGTCTTCTTCTTTGAAATCACTTAAAAAACGAGCCAGGCCAATATCAGTCATAGGATGATTGAACAACCCTTCGATGACTTGAAAAGGGGCGGTAGCTATGTCAGCACCCTCTTCAGCACAGTGAATCAAATGGGCAGTGTGGCGAATAGAAGCAGCCAATATCTTAGTAGAACACCTAAAAGTTTGATATACCTGAGCTATTTGAGTGATGAGTCCCATTCCGTGGTGGGCAATGTCATCCATACGGCCAATAAAGGGGGATACATAAGTGGCTCCTGCTTTTGCTGCTAAAATGGCCTGCCCGGTAGTAAATACCAGGTTACAATTGGTGCGTATCCCTTGGTTTGAAAGGCATTTAATGGCTTTGATTCCGTCTTTGGTCATAGGAAGCTTTACCACAATTTTATCGTCAATTTTGGCCAGTGCACGACTCTCTTTGACCATTCCTTCAAAATCGGTGGCGATTACCTCTACACTGACATGGTCATCCACCAAATTACAAATAGATTTATGATGAGTTTTGATGGCATCTGGGCCTATGATATTTTCTTTTACCATCAATGAAGGGGTAGTGGTCACTCCGTCTACAACACCCAGGGCTTGGGCTTCTTCTATTTCGTTGAGGTTGGCGGTATCTATAAAAAACTGCATGTTTTTGTGAATTTCCTTGTGTAATGAAGCACTTAGAATCAAGTGCTAATTGTAATATTTTTATTTTTTAACCTGTATATAATCGAGCTTTATTCTAGCAAAACAACCTCAATGATATCAGTGAAGTATTCTTGACAGAATGTTCACTTGATTGTGGATGATGATACCTGCGCACTGTATCTTTACTTCTAAGTTCAAGCAAAACATTGAGAAATACAATGGAGGTGAAAGTTTTTTTTGAGTTATAAATACTTGAAGTGTAAGAGGGCGTTTGATTTTTTGCACTTTAAACACAAAGCTCTAAAAGTGCTGTTTGTGTTGTGTTTTAACGTTTTTGGCACCTGATGGCTAAAAAATGTCAAGCGCGCTTTACGCTTAAAAAAAGTTGAGTTTGGAGGGTGTGTATCATTGGTTTTTCAAAAAATAAGTATAAAAATAGTTCATTTTTTGAGATGTGAAATATCTAGCATTGTTTTGAGGAAATTAAACGAGTGATAGTTATTTTTCCCTACCCTTTGATAGAAATAAGGGGATCGATGGGGTGCTTTCTTAAAAAAGATATTTATCTACATTGCTTTTGGTTATTGTAATTTTAGAAGAGTAGTGAGGTGTTGTAAAAAAGTCTTTGTAGACCAAAGGTCCGCAAAGACTTACATCGTTTTACTATAATATATACTATGATAGTTTGATCACCTCATAAATATTGCAAACACACGATTAGCATAAATTATTCATTGATTTACAAGTATTGGTTCACAAGATTTTCAAAATATTCTTGACGTCCACTTGTCATTTGAGGCTCCCCATGTTCTAGGGCAAGGTTTCGTAATTCTTCCAAGGTAAGCTCCCCATTTTCAAAACCTTTACCTTTGCCTGCGTCAAATGACTGATAGCGCTCTTGACGAAGCTTTCGGTAGTTAGAGTTCTCCAAAATATTTTGGGCAATCATCAAGGAGCGGGCAAAGTTGTCCATTCCCCCTATATGCGCGTAGAAAATATCTGCCAAATCGGTAGAATTTCGACGCGTCTTGGCATCAAAATTAATCCCCCCAGTTTTGAATCCGCCTGCTTCCAAAATCACCAACAGGGCTTCCGCCAATTCGTATAAATTGATTGGAAATTGATCGGTGTCCCAGCCATTTTGATAATCACCTCGGTTGGCATCTATGCTACCCATTGCCCCCGCGTCAGCGGCTACCTGCAGTTCGTGCTGAAAGGTATGCCCGGCTAGCGTAGCGTGGTTCACCTCTATGTTTAGTTGAAAATCATCTAGTAGATCAAACTCTCGCAAAAAACCAATTACTGTAGCCGAATCAAAATCATATTGATGTTTGGAAGGCTCAGCTGGTTTGGGCTCAATTAAGAAAGTACCCTTGAAACCATTTTTACGGGCATAATCGCGAGCCATATGCAGAAAACGAGCAAAATGTTCACGTTCGCGCTGCATGTCAGTATTCAACAGAGACATATAACCTTCGCGTCCGCCCCAGAATACATAATTTTCACCTCCGAGTTCAATGGTTGCATCCAACGCATTTTTTACTTGAGTTGCTGCATAGGTTACCACCGCAAAATCTGGATTGGTAGCGGCTCCATTCATATATCTTTTATGAGAAAAAAGATTGGCGGTTCCCCAAAGTAGCTTTACCCCCGAAGCCTGTTGTTTTTCTTTGGCATACGCTACGATAGCTTGTAAGCGACGTTCCGATTCTTGAATGGTGTCGCCCTCATCTACCAAATCAAAGTCATGAAAGCAATAATATGGAGCGCCTAGTTTGGTGATGAATTCAAAAGCGGCATCCATTTTTTCTTTAGCTTGGGTTATAGGGTCATTACTGGCCAACCAAGGATAGATTTTGGTACCTGGCCCAAAAGGGTCACCACCAGTACCTGTAAAGGTATGCCAATAAGCAATCGCAAAACGCAAGTGTTCTTTAAGAGTTTTGCCGGCCACTACTTTGTTTTCATCATAATATTTAAAGGCCAGTGGGTTATCTGATTCCTTACCTTCGAAAGCAATTTTGTTGATGCCTTTGAAATATTCCTGGGTTCCGGTTACGACTGAATTTTCTGAAATAATATCCATTGTTTGGGTAATTAATGGTTGATTATATTTTTTGATGAACTGTTTTATTGTTTGGGTAATTGGGTTTCAAGAATGCTTTGCCATTGCTCAAAAGCCTGCTGATAACTTGGCTGCTGTTGAGGATTGGGTTCATAAGTTTTGATACATCGAAGGGTATGAAAGGCCTCTTCAAAGTTTTGGTAAAAATTGGCTCCTACCCCTGCTGCTCTTGCCGCTCCTTGTGCTCCATCGGTATTATAAAGCTCCAGAGTGGTGTTGGTGATATTGGCAAAAGTCTCGCAAAAAATTTCACTCAAAAACATGTTGGCGTGTCCAGCCCGAATGACATTACTGACCAAACCTAGTTCTCGAAATACCTGGAATCCATACCCCAAGGCAAATACGATTCCTTCCTGAACTGCTCGGCAAAGGTAGGCATTGGTATGACGGTTGAGATCCAAACGGTGAAAACTGGCCCCGATATCCGCATTTTTGAGCATTCTTTCGGCCCCATTACCAAATGGCAGTATCCGCAAGCCTTCAGAGCCAATGGGGATGTCACTGGCCAGGGTGTTCATTGTGGGATAATCCACCAAATCTCCTTTGAGAGATAAGTTTTTTCGGAGCCAGCTGTTTAAAACACCCGTGCCATTGACACACAAAAGCACTCCGTATCGGGGAGTCTCGTTGGTATAATTGCTATGAACAAACGTATTCACTCTTGATTGCTTGTCAGACACGGGCTGATCTACCACTCCATAAATCACCCCAGAGGTACCCGCAGTGGTAGCAATTTCTCCAGGGTTCAATACATTGAGCGAAAAAGCATTGTTGGGCTGGTCGCCAGCACGATAAGTAATAGGGGTGTTGGCGGCAAGGCCCAGAATTTGGGCAGCATGAGATGTTAAAACCCCTTGCTGTGAAAAAGTAGGCACGATCTCAGGGATAAATGCTGGAGCGATTTCATACAGTTTAAAAAGACGTTCCGGCAATACCTGTTTTTGATAGTCCCACATGGTTCCTTCTGATAATCCTGGAACAGTGGCCATTACCTGATCGGTCATTTTCATAGCCAGGTAATCACCCGGAAGCATGACCTTGTCAATCTGATCATAAACCTCGGGTTCATTTTCTTGTACCCATTTGAGTTTAGAAGCAGTAAAATTACCCGGTGAATTAAGCAAACGCTCTAAGCAGTAGATTTCTCCTAATTTTCGGAAGGCATCTTCGCCAATAGATACCGCGCGACTATCGCACCAAATGATAGAAGGGCGAAGTACCTGTTGTGCTTTATTAACCAATACCAAGCCGTGCATTTGGTAAGAAATACCAATGGCTTTGATATGATTGGCCGCCACTTGAGATTTTTTCAATAACTGATGGGTCGCTTTAATGACATTGCTCCACCAAACCTCAGGATGCTGTTCGGCCCAGCCCTTATGGGGGCTGATAATTTCCATTTCTACATCAGGAGATATTGCTGAAGCGACCAAGGTTCCGGTTTGGGCTTCTATCAAAGATGCTTTTACCGAAGAACTGCCTAAATCATATCCTAAGAAATATACGCCTTCCATTTTTCTGAATTTTCGATGCTTTAAATATTTTGTGTTTCTTCCAGTTGGGTGTTTTTGACGGATTTTTGGAGCTTTTGTACCAAGGTTACCTCTAATTCCTCCAATGATTTCCCTTTAGTTTCGGGAACAAGGCGATAGACAAAAATAGCGGCAAGTATGCCCATGATGCTGTATAGCCAAAAAGGAAATGCTCCATGAAAAACATTTTTAAGGTAAGCATTGCCATCCATCATTGGGAAGGTTTGTGATACGACAAAGTTGGAAATCCATTGAGCGGCCACCGCTACCGATAGCGCCAAGCTTCGTATTTTATTGGGAAAAATCTCGGATAATAAAACCCAAGTAACTGGACCCCAAGACAAAGCAAAAGAAGCAATGTAACCCAACACAAAAATGAGTAACCAACTACCCACATTTTGAGTATAAGCGCCCAAGCCAATCATTGCAATGCAAATCGCCATCCCCAATGCCCCAATCATTTGCAATGGCTTGCGCCCAATTTTATCCACCGTGAAAATGGCAATAATAGTAAACACCAAATTAACTGCTCCTACCAAAATGGTTTGGAGTAGGGCTACATTGGTGCCACTGCCAAAGCTTTTGAAAATTTCTGGAGCATAGTATAAAAATACATTAATGCCGGTAACCTGTTGAAATACCGAGAGAAAAATACCAATCACCAGCAGTTTACGCATGTTTGGGCGGAGCAAATCCTGCCAGGTACCTTGTTTTTGTTGAAAAGATGACGCGATACTTTCCAAAGTTTGCTGGGTAACTTCCGCAGAATTCATTTGTAACAGTACCCGTTTTGCTTCTGCTTTTCGGCCTTTCATCATCAACCAACGTGGACTCGAGGGCACAAAAAACAGCATCAGCAAAAATAAACCAGTCGGAATGGCTTCTGACAAAAACATCCATCGCCAACCAGTGGCGATGTTCCAGGTGGCATTGCCTTGTAGCGCAATAGAGTAATTGACAAAATAGACCAGTAACATGCCAAATATGATGGCAAACTGGTTGTAAGAAACGAGTTGTCCTCTTTTATGGGCGGGGGCGATTTCGGCAATGTACATAGGCGATAACATAGAAGCCAAACCAACTCCAATCCCCCCAACAATCCGAAAGAGAATGAACTGGTTGAAGCTAGCCGGAAAAGCAGTGCCAATGGCCGATATCAAGAATAAAACGGCCGCCAAAAGCAATGATTTCTTTCGCCCCAACGAACTACTTAAAAAAGCAGCCAGTACTGCACCCACAATACACCCTATCAAGGCACTCGAGGCCGCCCAACCCATCGCGGCATCGCTTAAGGTAAAGTGTTTTTTAAGGTTACCAATAGCACCTGAGATGACTGCGGTATCATACCCGAAGAGTAGCCCCCCTAAGGTGGCTACCAACGTAATGAACAAAAGCTTGGTGGGGTTGGATGATTTCATACTAGAGTTGAGTTGGTTTGGTGGAATGCCTTCTTTCGCTCAATGGCTTTTTGGCAAGCCTGGATGATGTCTTGGGTACTACAGCCATATTTTTTGAGAAGTTCATCAGGAGTGCCGCTTTCCCCAAAACAGTCGCGCACTCCTACCATCTCAACCGGAAGCGGTAAATGTTGTCCCAGCACCTCGGTAACGGCACTGCCCAAGCCTCCAAAGATTTGGTGTTCTTCGGCCGTAACCACACAACCTGTTTTTTGGGCAGAAGCCAAGATAGCTGCTTGGTCTAGTGGCTTGATAGTGTGGAGGTTAATGACTTCGGCCGAAATGCCTCGGTCGGCGAGTTCAGCCTGGGCCTCTATGGCGTACCACAACAGATGTCCAGTAGCCAAAATACTGACATCGGTTCCAGATATAAACGTAATGGCTTTGCCTATTTCAAAAGGTTGGTCTGGATCGGTAAATACAGGCATTTTGGGGCGACCAAAACGCAAATACACTGGGTCTTCGTAATCAGCAATGGCCAGCGTAGCATTTTTGGTCTGATGATAATCACAAGGATTGATGACTACCATATGAGGCAGCATGCGCATCATGCCAATGTCCTCTAAGATTTGATGGGTGGCTCCGTCTTCGCCCAGAGTGAGACCAGCGTGTGAAGCACAGATTTTCACGTTTTTGTGTGAATAAGCAATAGATTGACGAATTTGGTCATATACGCGTCCAGTCGAGAAATTGGCAAAGGTACCCGTAAAAGGAATCTTACCGCCAATGGTCATACCTGCCGCAATGCCCATCATATTGGCCTCCGCAATGCCTACCTGAAAAAAACGATCAGGGTAAGCTTGGGCAAAGCCCGTCATTTTGAGAGAACCAGTCAAATCTGCACAAAGTGCCACTACTTCAGGGTTGGTTTGGCCCAGGGTCAACAAGGCATCGCCAAATCCTGAGCGCGTATCTTTTTTTTCAGTAAAACTATATTGTAATTCAGGCATTGTGATGTATTTAAAAATCTCCTAAGGTTTCTTTTAGTTGGGCCAAGGCTTCCTCTGTTTGCTTGGTATTGGGGGCCTTTCCGTGCCAATGGTGCCCAGTCATCATAAAATCTACGCCTTGGCCCATGACCGTTTGCATTAAAATCATTTTGGGTTTGCCTTGGCCTTGCTGGGCTTGTTGAATAGTAGCTTTCAATGCTTCCAAATTGTTGCCATCACAAATCAATACTTCCCAACCAAAGGCCTCGTATTTTGCTTTCAAATCGCGATTGGCCATCACCTGTTCGGTGCCCCCATCTATTTGTTGCTGATTGAGGTCAATAAAAGCAATGAGGTTGTCTACTTGATGATGGGCAGCAAAAGTAGCCGCTTCCCAAACTTGCCCTTCTTGTTGTTCTCCGTCCCCCATCAGTACATACACCCAGCGATTATCTGCGTTGAGTTTTTTGGTGAGTGCCGCCCCAATGGCCACCGAAAGTCCCTGCCCCAATGAACCAGAAGCAATGCGTATCCCAGGCAACTTCTCGTGGGTAGTAGGATGTCCCTGCAGGCGGGAGTCGATTTTACGGTGGGTAGCCAGCTCTTCTACTGGAAAATAGCCACAACGGGCCAATACACTATACCAAACCGCTGAAATATGGCCATTAGATAAAAAGAACAGGTCTTCGTTATCACCATTCATGACAAATTCTTTCTGGTGTTGCATCATATCAAAATAGAGCAAGACCAATAATTCGGTACAACCGAGGGCTCCTCCTGGATGCCCATTACCTGCTTGGTGTACCATTCGTACAATGTCTCGCCGTACTTGAGAAGCAATATTGGCAAGTTGTTGATTATTATTTTGCATCGATGGTTTCTTTGATTGCTTGATGATTCACTTCTTTTTGCGCTTTTTCTGCTGGCGCTTGTTGCGCTTTTTGGAAATCGCTTAGAAAACGGGTGAGCCCAATATCGGTCAGTGGATGGTTAAACAAGCCATCAATTACCTTGAAAGGAGCCGTCACTACATGGGCACCTTCTTCGGCACATTGAATCAAGTGCATCGTATGACGAATAGAAGCGGCCAATACTTGGGTGGAAAAGCCAAATGTTTGGTAGATATGGGCAATTTGAGCAATCAAGCCCATTCCATCGTGGGCGATATCATCCAGACGGCCAATAAAAGGCGAGACGTAAGAGGCACCTGCTTTGGCCGCCAAGATGGCTTGTCCGGTAGAAAAAACCAACGTACAATTGGTGCGAATGCCTCGGCTGGAAAAATACTTGATGGCTCTGATACCATCTTTAATCATTGGTACTTTGACTACAATTTTATCGTCAATCTTAGCAAGCGCAGTCCCTTCTTTGATCATACCTTCATAATCAGTTGCAATTACTTCGGCACTCACATTCTGGTCTACCAGGTCGCAAATGGCTTTGTAGTGGGCTCTGATGGCTTCAGGCCCTTGAACCTGCTCTTTTGCCATCAATGAAGGGTTGGTAGTCACCCCATCTAGCACGCCCATCTCCTGGGCTTCTTTGATTTCATCGAGATTGGCGGTATCTATAAAAAACTGCATGTTTGATAAGTTTTCGTTTGTGTGTTGTAAGACCTGAATGGTATTATTCTGGTATTTTAACCTAGTATATTATGAAGCTTGACTCGAGAAAAACAAGCTTCAGGAAATCAGTAAAATGACATTCTCGAAAAGGACACTTTACCGTCAATCTAGATACTTGTACACCGTATCGTTATTTCTAAGTTCTGTGAAAACAACGGGAAATACAATAAAGGAAAATGGTTTTTTTTGCACTTAAACGCTTGAAAAACAGTTGTTTGTTTTAGTGTATACGCTTTAAGCACATGCTAAAAAAATAGCTGTAATGAAGGTGCCTTGCTAATTTGTTGTTTTATAGATAAAAGTGGGGCTAAACAATTTTACACTAAAAAAAAGTAGCGTGATAAAATGGTGAAAAATAAATTTCTGATCATTAGTGAGCGGTACATTATTTGTCAAGTCTTCCCAAGAATTCTAATAAC
>CALDJV010000175.1 GCA_937899305.1 uncultured Cytophagaceae bacterium | reverse complement strand
TGATTTTTTGGGCAATATGCCTCTTAATCAAAATGCTTGCCGCTCACTAATGGGGCATCTATGCAGCAAATATTGCAAATCATCACCCGTGACTTTGTTGTGCTGGTAGTGGTGGCCAATCTGATTGCGATTCCGGTTGTATTGTACTTTACCAATTTATGGCTAGATCGTTTTGCCTATGCTACACACATCAATTATTGGGGTATATTTCTACTATCAGGAGTAGCTGCGGTGGGTATTGCCTTGTTGACTATTAGTTGGCACGTAGTGCAGGCGGCCAAGGTAAATCCGGTGGAAGTATTGAAGGATGAATAACCAAAGGGAAATGAACAAAACTACTGGTACAGATGAGTGCTGTTGGTCGGTTTAGCATCTGTACCTCAATGATAATGAATCTATAATTTACTTGCATAGGGTGAAAAATCATTTACGGAAATATGAAGTGGTCATTTGAACGAAAATAATAGACAGTCAATCGAAAAATAGGTCATATATTGACCAAAAATAGATAGAGAGGACTGGAAAAATTTAAGTAACACCCTTAAGCATCACATCACCATAACCATATATACTCATGATTAGAAATTATTTTACCACCTTTTTGCGCAATATCAAGCGTAATAAAGTGTACAGTCTTATCAATATCTCTGGTTTGGCAGTGGGTATGACTTGTGCTATTTTATTGTATTTGTACATTCGCCACGAAATGGGCTATAATCTACACTACCAAGATGCCGAGCGCATTTATCGAGTAGACGTGGTCTCTAGTCGCAAAGGAATAGACAAATACCATGTAAATACATCGGGACCCTATGGGCCTACCCTTAAGCGAGATTACCCGCAAGTAGAGGCCATGACTCAGTTGAGATTTTTGAGCCGGAAATTGGTGGAGTATAACAAAAAACGATTGTACGAAGAAATGTATTGGGTAAGTCCTGGTTTCTTTGATGTATTCAGCCATCAATTTATCAAGGGAAATCCCAAAACAGCGCTGAAATCGCCTCAATCGGCAGTATTGACCAGAACCAGTGCCAAAAAAATATTTGGACGAGTAGGCGAAGCACTTGATAAAGTCATTCGGGTAGACGAAAAAAACTACAAAGTAGTAGGAGTGGTAGAAGACCTCCCCGAAAACACTGATATTCAATTTAACATGCTCCTCTCTGCCCCTGAGAAATTACCAAGCTATTTGCAAAGGTGGGGCAACTTCAATCTGTATACCTATATCAAGTTGCAGAAAGGAGTTGATCGTTCACAGTTTGAACAGAAAATACAGGAAATGCGGGATAAATATATGCAAACCGCCATGAAACGCTTTCAGGAAACTTACCGACCCTTGTTATTTCCTTTAACCAAAATACACCTGTATTCTTCTAATCGTACCAGCAACAAAAGCACTGGTATTCTATACATATTTATTTTCAGTACTTCAGCTATTTTTATATTACTTATTGCCTGTGTTAACTACATGAACCTGGCCACGGCTCGATCAGTAAACCGTGCCAAAGAAGTAGGCATTCGCAAGGCAGTGGGCTCTTATCGTTTGCAATTGATCCAACAGTTTCTGTTTGAAGCCTTTTTTACGGTGATCGTAGCCTTGGTAGTGAGCCTTGTATTGGCCGAAATTGCTTTGCCATTGTTCAATAAAATAGCCTCTAAAAACCTTCATTTGTCTTCGTTGCTCAATGCCCGTGACTTGGCCTTTATTGCGAGCGGGGTGTTGTTGGTGAGCCTCATTAGTGGGAGCTATCCTGCTTTTATCCTGTCTGGCTTTCGCCCGGTGATGGTGCTCAAGGGCAAGTTTGGTAGCAATAAGAAGGGGATTATGTTGCGCCGAGGGTTGGTTATTTTTCAGTTTTCTATTTCCATTACTATGATCATCAGTACCTGGATGGTATCGAAGCAACTCACCTATATTCATACCAAAAACCTGGGCTATGCCAAAGATCAAATATTGTATGTGACCATCAATAGCCAAAAGACCCGAAAAAAAATTGGTACACTACGTCAAGAGCTGCTAAGGCATTCCCAAATTAGTGGGGTAACTGCTTCTTACCTGGTGCCTCATAGTGGAAGTTGGTCTAATGGTACTTATAGTTTGCAAAATCCTGATAATACCATGCGTCGGGCCGAAGTGGACAATGCCAGGGTAGGGCCTACCTTTGTTCAAACGATGGGCATCAATGTATTGGCAGGCAGTAATTTTACCAACGACAACGCTAACAAAGATGGGGTATTGGTCAATGAAACACTGATTAAAATGATGGGTTGGAAAATTGGTGACAAAGGCAAGCGAAATCCGCTGGGTAAAATAGTCGCTACAGGTTTTGACGAACAAGGACGGGCGAGTCTGAAGTTTCGAGTGATTGGCGTGCTGCGCGACTTTCATTTGCGTTCTCTGTACCGAAAAGTATTGCCTTTGGTGCTTCGTAAGACCATTGATCGGGGGTGGGCCTTGTTGGTAAGAATCAAAGCCCAAAACATTCAGCAAACTATGAAGTACATCGAGAAAGTGTGGAGCCAAGCCGACCAAGTATATCCACTGCAAGCTACATTTTTGGATCAAACCTTTGCCAAGCAGTACCAGAAAGACGAACGGCGAGGAATGATTTTTTATGCATTTTCAGTGCTGACGATCTTCATTGCTTGTTTGGGCTTATTTGGGTTGGTATCTTTTACAGTACAGCAGCGTACCAAGGAGATTGCAGTGCGTAAAGTGTTGGGTGCTTCCGAACACAGCATTCTGAGGATCATTTCCCGAGACTTTGTTATTTTGGTTTTATTGGCCAATTTGGTGGCTTTTCCGGCGGCCTATTTTGTGGTGGAGAGCTGGCTACAAAGCTTTGCTTATCGCACTTCTATCAGCATCCTGGCATTCATTTTGGCCGGAGCTATTGCACTTTTCATTGCAGTATTTACCATTAGTATTCAAGCCCTAAAGGCTACCAAGGTAAACCCGGTAGAAGTGCTTAAGTATGAGTAAGTGAGGGGGAGGGTCTCAGGGTGTTTACTGAGGCTTCCATCTTTTGGTAATGGCAAGGATGCTCTGGATTTGTTAACTTTATGCTTTTTGAGCTGATTATTTCTGAAGGGACATTTTAAGTCTTTTCATTTTACTACATTTATTAAAGCATTCTTTCCAGTTGAATCAGTGCCATTCCCCAAGAATCATCGATCGAGGATTGAACTTCTACATCAAACAAGTCATTCATAAAATCATTAAACACCAAATGACGATGTAGCCAAGTAAAGTTGTTCATGTCAAACACTTCTACCAAATTGGTACTTTTGTCCCAAATCAAAGGAAACTCTTCGCTGTTTTCGGCCAATACCAAGTGAATGGCATGATGAAAGGGGGGCAGATTTTTGCGATATACATCTTTCAAAAATATTTGCCAAAATGAGTTTCTTTCGTGAATTTCATCTAGCGGGTACCAGATATAGTCGCCAAGCATACCACCATCACAAATGTTATAAAATTCGGTGATTTCTGCAGAATGAGGCAGGTCTATCGGAAAGGGGACCGAGGCAGGGGCATTTACTTCATAACCTATCAGTGGAAAGTCTTCCTTGGGTTTTTTATGATCAGCCAAGGTTTGTAAAGCTAATTTCCAGTTTTTCATATGCATACAATTAGGATATCAAGGGAGTATTTTTACTTGCAGCAAATAGCTTACCTTTTTCATTTTTTGAATGAAAACTCTACAAACCCAACAACCAAGCACGGGCCTCTTGTTCATTGTCAAAATAAGCCACTACTCCTTCGGCTGCTTGGTCTTCTTCCATGGCTTGTTCCAGCGAAAACTGGGTGGTAAAATCTTTACTTCTAATGACCGCAACTTTGGATGTTCCCAAACGGACAAAAGTAGGAGAGATGGTAGTCGAAGACCAATCTTGCAACTCAGGCGGCATGGTATGCAAGCGATTGATTAAATTAATGATTACATAATTGATCTGATTGTACTTGCTACCAAGCAAATCCCGGTCGTTTAACATCAATACCTTATATTCTTCATCATCCATTTTTTCACTTTCCGTATGCCAAACAATCTCGTAGAGTTTTAAATCCTCGTCAAAGTAAGATGTGAAAAACTGATTTCTTTGGTTTGAGAGTTGAATAATGTGAGACATGGTAAATAGAATTGGGTGATTGATTTTTCATTACACTATAGTGGTTTGGATTATGATTGGGTATCTAATAGCCATTCTCGGGCCGCTTCTTCTTCTTCAAAATACTGAATTTTAACCTCTTCTTCGTTCAAATCGTCTTCTTCCAGTGCTTGCTCAATAGAAAACTGGGTAGAAAAATCTTGACTCCTTACTATTGCAACTTTCAACTCAGTGCTTTTTGCTATAAAAAGAGGGGTGATGTGTTTAGTAGACCATTCCTGCAAATCGGGAGGCAGGGTATCCAAACGATTCTTGAGATTGACCAATACAAAATTAATTTTATTGTATTTGGCCAACAAATCCCTTTCTCGGAGAAAGAATTGCTCGTATTCTTTTTCCTTTATATCCTGGCTAGCTTCGTGCCATACAATCTCGTATAGTTTAAGCTGCTCATCAAAATGTGAGGTGAAATATTGGTTGGCTTCACTAGATATTCTGACTTTCGACATCATTCAGGAAATTGAAATAAACTAAAAAAGATTGAGAACTATATGTTATTCTTCGTAGAAATGATGTGAAAAAAAAGTTACAATTTCAACTCTTTTTACACCATTCCTTATGCTGGAAGGTTGATTTTCAAAATACAGGGTTGAGGGATGGTAAAAAAATTACGTATTTCGAGTTAGGATTCTTGATTTGAGGCATCATCGCTCGATACAGTAAGCTGTAGCCTTGAGCGCAAAACTGGTCCCGTGTAGGTAAAGGATTTAATTTTGAGTGGTTTTATTAAATCCCGCCACTTATTTTGAAAACGTTAGGTAAGTACCTTGGAACATAAGTTTTTAGCAATAGATGACCCATTTTGGTGAGTCTTTAAAACCTGTTAGGGTTAAAATTATCTATTGTTAGAAAAGGTGAATTTTAAATAACCTTACTGCTAAAAATCAAAATTCACTGATGTTCCAGGGTACCAAGTACATCAGTATTTAGGAGACAATAAATGGTATTCAATCTTAAGTGATTCCATAAAGCCATTCTCGGGCTTCTTGTTCCTCAGTAAAGTATCGAGTACCTTTTTCGGTTTCTTTGTGTTCTTCTATGGTTTGCTCATTAGACAACTGCGTAATGAAATCTTCACTTACCAAAAAAGCGATTTTGAGTCTTTCGGGATGCTGCAGTATTTGAGCAAGCTGTCCAAATACATTTTGAGCGTGCCATTCTTGTAGTTCTGGCGATATACTATAGTTGTTAGAGCGATTATCTAAAAGCCAATAAAGAGGAGCTTGGCTATAATTGTCTTTGATGTAGGTCACCATGCTAGAATGAATTTCCTTGTATTCATTCTCTTCCATCTCTTCGCTTGCCGGGTGCCAAACTTGCTCATATAGCTCAAGTTCTTCATCAATTTGTATGGTACAGAACTTATTTTCTGTAATGGTAACTTTACTCATATGATTTAATGTTTTAACTTATTAATGATGGTTTTAAGGTTTGAATCTTGATGATTAAAAATAAAATAATGTCAGAAAATCATCAAATATTTAGCGTAAGCCAAGATAGTAAATATATGGGTATGGTTTTATGGATTCTGGCTTAAATAAAATGTCATACATGAGACTTACTGTTTGTCCAGCCACCAGGTTTGCCCCAATCGACGTTTGAGGAATAAATTGGGTACCATCTTGCTTCAGTTCGGTCAATATTTCTTTTACCCAGTTTAAACTGATTTGATGGTCGGTTTCTATTTGTGCGATCATAAAATCTACCAATTTGAAAAAGGCGTGATTCCCATGAAACGCTTTAAATTGATCGATGGTTTGGTGTTTTTGGATAATAAAAGCAGTAGCTGCCCAACTAAAATTTCCGGGGTGAATGACGGGTATGTTGTTTTCTCGGCAGGCATCATCAAAAACAAAGGGGGCATTGTTGTCATAGTCTAGCGCATTAATGGCCAGGTCAAACTCTGATGATACGTAATCTCTAATGTTGGTTTCCTCCAAAAACACGTGATGTACCGTAACATTGGCCGATGGGTTGATTGCTTTGAGTCTTTTGGCGATTCCCTCTACTTTGGGGTGACCCACATCACTGTCTCGATAATTTTGTCTATTCAGATTGCTCAACTCGACATTATCCATGTCTAGAAACACAAAGTTTTCAAAACCAAACCTCAGAGCTACTTCCCCTATTACGCTGCCCAAACCAACACCTCCGAAGATGACTTTTGCATTTTTGATTACTTGCTGCTGTTCCTTGGTCACAAGCAAATGGTTTCTGGAATAACGCAAAGCCTCAATATCCATATAATTGATTTTTTTAGTGATCAGATCTTGGGCAATATAGAAAAACCCCTCACTAACAGCAAGGGGTTCAATTATTATTTTTATGGATTAAAAACGAATTTTACAAATCCGAAAAATCAAAATCATTCAAGAATGCAGTGGTAAAATTACCCGCTTGAAATTCTTTGTCATCCATCAATTTGATATGAAATGGAATCGTGGTTTTGATCCCTTCAATGACAAACTCCTGCAAAGCCCGCTTCATTCTTACCAAGGTTTCTTCTCTGGTTTGAGCCGTTACAATCAATTTTGCAATCATTGAATCATAAAAAGGAGGAATCTCATAACCCGCGTAAATGTGGCTATCTACCCTTACTCCGTGTCCACCTGGAATGTGCAGATTGGTAATTTTACCTGGCGAAGGTCTAAAACCTTTAGTAGGGTCCTCTGCATTGATGCGGCATTCCATAGAATAGAGATTAGGCGTGTAGTTTTTACCCGAGATCTCGATACCTGCGGCAATTTTAATTTGTTCTTTGATCAAATCAAAGTCCGTCACCTCTTCGGTAATGGGATGCTCCACCTGAATACGGGTGTTCATCTCCATAAAATAGAAATCGTTGTATTTGTCTACCAAAAACTCCACGGTTCCTACGCCTTCGTATTTAATGGCTTGAGCCGCCTGAATGGCCGCCTGACCCATTTTTTCTCTTAATTCGGGAGTCATAATGGGAGAAGGGGTTTCTTCTACCAGTTTTTGGTGACGACGTTGAATAGAACAATCTCTTTCGGACAAGTGACAAGCTTTACCAAATTGATCACCCGCAATTTGGATTTCTACGTGGCGAGGTTCTACTACAAACTTCTCCATATACAAATCTCCGTTGCCAAACGATGCTTCAGCTTCGGTTTTGGCACTGTTCCAGGCGTTTTCAAATTCGTCTTCCGCATTGATAATGCGCATGCCTTTTCCACCACCACCGGCAGTAGCCTTGATAATGACTGGGTAACCAATTTCAGCGGCTAGTTTTTGACCTTCTTCTATTGATTCCAACAAACCATCAGACCCAGGGATGACCGGAACTCCGGCAGCTTTCATGGTATCTTTAGCCGATGATTTGTCTCCCATTGAGTTGATCATGTCGGCCGATGCTCCAATAAATTTGATGTCATGCTCGGCACAAATACGAGAGAACTCGGCATTCTCAGACAAGAAACCATAACCAGGGTGAATGGCATCGGCGTTGGTAATTTCGGCCGCAGCAATGAGGTTAGGCATTTTGAGGTAAGAATCTTTACCAGAAGGAGGGCCAATACATACCGCCTCATCTGCAAAACGCACATGCAAGCTACTTCGATCGGCGGTAGAGTAAACAGCTACCGTTTTGATGCCCATCTCTTTGCAGGTGCGGATGATACGAAGCGCAATTTCGCCTCGATTTGCGATTAATATTTTATTAAACATAGAAGATGTTTCGTTGCTAATAAATGATCGTGTGTTTCCCGCAATATGTAAGCTTGGGATAAAAAGCCTTCAGGTAATTATTTAGGCTCTACCAAAAACAAAGGCTGATCGTATTCCACTGGAGTGGAGTTGTCTACCAATATTTTTACTATAGTACCAGACACATCTGACTCGATCTCATTGAACAACTTCATTGCTTCAATGATACATACCGTTTGACCAGCCTCCACAGTATCGCCAATATTGGCAAAGGCAGGCGAATCAGGATTTGAAGAACGGTAAAATGTTCCAATCATTGGTGATTTAATAGCGATTAGGTTGCTCTCGTCGGTACCACTTGCTGAACTAGCCGCAGGTTGTTCGGCTGCTGCAGGTGTAGCCACTGGTGCCGCAACTGGAGTAGGAGTAACAGCTACTACTGGAGCAGCAGGTGCCTCGGTAACAGTTACTTGAGTGTTACGCTTTACGCTAATCTTAAAGTCTTCTGACTCAATATTTACTTCTGCCAGTCCCGACTGGGCAATAAAGTCTATCAAATCTCTGATTTCTTTTGCTTTCATAAGTATTGGTTTTTATATACTTAATGTTTAAGTTGTTTAAAGGAAACTATAAATGACAAAAAACTAAAGCTTTTCAGCATTATTTCCCGTCATAAGCCCATTTGAGGTAAATAGCTCCCCAGGTAAAACCACCGCCAAAGGCCGTGAGTATTGTATTATCTCCTTTGCGTAGTTGTGACTCATAGTGCCACAAGTTCAAAGGGATAGTGCCATTAGTTGTATTACCGTACTTGTGAATGGTCATCATTACTTTGTCTGAATCGACCCCTTCAGCCAATCCCATACGCTTGGCAGTAGCATCTACAATGCGTCGGTTTGCCTGGTGAGGGTTCAGCCAGTGAATGTCATCGGCAGTCAATTGGTTGCGCTCCATCACATCCATTACTACCGCTCCCATATTTTCTACTGCGTGTTTAAATACTTGCCTGCCTTCTTGATAAACAAAATGTTCTCGGTTTTGTACCGTTTCGATTGTAGGTGGGCGTCTACTTCCTCCCGCTTTTTGGTGGAGGTGTACCCATCCCGAGCCATCCGATTGCAATACCGCGTCTTGAATACCGGTACCGTCTTCGCTTGGCTCCAATAAAACTGCTCCTGCTCCATCACCAAAAATCACACAAGTGGTGCGATCGGTATAATCAATGATAGAAGACATTTTGTCGGCACCCACAATGACTACCTTTTTATAAGCACCCGTTTCTATAAATTGGGCTCCAGTATACACCGCATACAAAAAACCAGAACAAGCCGCTTGCATATCGTAATTAAATGCCTTTTTGGCGCCTACTTCGTTGGCAATGATATTGGCTGTGGCTGGAAATACCATGTCTGGAGTGGTGGTAGAACAAATCAACAAATCGATGTCGGCTGGATCTGTATTTGTTTTCTCCAAAAGGCCTTTTACTGCTTTGGCCCCCATATAAGAAGTACCCAACCCGTCCCCTTTCAATATTCGTCTTTCTTTGATACCAGTACGAGTCATGATCCACTCATCGGTTGTATCTACCAAGGTAGACAACTCTTCGTTGGTCAACACATACTCTGGAACATATCCTTGCACTCCGGTAATAGCAGCTCTTATTTTTGTCATGAGTAATTATTGGATTAAGCTTTTATTCGCAAAGAGGGTCTTTTTTAGATCATTTTACTGATGATTCTACAATAAAACTTTCTCTGATTTTTTCAGTAATATTGGTTTCAGTGATTTTTTGAGCCAATAAAATGCTATTCTTGATAGCAACATCGTTAGAAGCACCGTGGGCCACTATCACATTACCATTTACGCCCAATATAGGACTAGCCCCCACTACGTCAGAATTAAAATAGTCAAAAAATGGGTCCTTGACATCATGTTTTTTGATAATATCAAACATTGATTCGGCCATTTTTACAATTACATTACCCACAAAACCATCACATACCATCACATCGGCATTATCGCTGAAAAAATAACGACCCTCAACATTGCCCACAAAATTGATGTGTTTGTGATTGGTAAGTAATTTGAAAGCTTCCTTGGTAGCCAAATTTCCTTTTTCTTCTTCTTCGCCCAGATTTACCAACCCTACTCTGGGCTGATCGATTTGTAATACGTGTTGGCAAAACAAACTCCCTAATTGAGCAAACTGCGCCAATATATCGGGCTTGCAGTCTGTGTTGGCGCCTACGTCAAGTATAATGCCCTGCTTGCCGCTTACCTGAGGCACGTTGGCCATCAGTGCGGGGCGTATAATACCCGGAATAAGCTGGATGCTAAACATAGCACCTACCATCATAGCACCAGTATTGCCGGCACTACAAAAAGCATCTACTTCTTGATGTTTGAGGAGACGATAACCTGTAGAAATACTTGATTGAGGCTTTTTCTGTAATGCTTTGATGGGGTTTTCACCCATTTCAATAGAATCGGGGGCGTGTACTATTTCTACGTTCGAGGGAATGGAAGCTCCAATGGACGAAAAGGCAGTTTTTACTGCCTCTTCCTGTCCAATTAGAATAATTTTAGTATCTTCTTTAACTTCTTCAGAAGCTAACAAAGCACCTTTAACAATAACATCAGGGGCGAAATCACCACCCATTGCATCTAATGCAATTTTCATGTCCGGCTTATGGGTTTAGACCTATGATTATCAAGTTTACAAATGAATGTAAACTTTTTTGGAAAAGAAAAAAGGAATTTAGGAATTGCTTCAAAGTTATTTTTTGCTCTAGGGTAGTCTTTTGCAGGTCAGTATCGGCTGTATCTATATAATTACAAAACCTTGACCGCCAAGCAGGCTACCCCAGAAAAATAACTTGTTTTTTTCTCTATTCCTTATGCAATAGGCTCGTAGTTTTCTACGATCATTTTCCCTTTGTAATATAGATTTCCATCAACCACATAAGCACGGTGGTACAAGTGCGCCTCACCAGTGTTTTGGCATACTGCAATGGTACGCTCAGTAGCTTTATAGTGAGTTCTACGTTTGTTACGTCTTTGTTTAGAAATTTTGCGCTTTGGATGTGCCATGACACTTTTTCTTTTTTGAGTTTTTAAACTAATCTAGGGAGTAAACCTGTTGATTTATGACTTCCCTTTATTTTTTAAATTTTTAAGCTTTTGCCAACGAGGATCAATGTTTTCCTCATCGGGCTGCTCGGTACCATCAGATGATTCAGAACTATACACAAAGGTTGAGTTATCGTCCTCTTCCTCGTCCTCCAAACCTTCCAACGCATCTTGCTGAAACCTCGGGTGTAGTTTTTTCATCGGAATAGCCAATCCAATGAATTCGTACACATATTGAGCAATGTTGATTGTTTGCGTATCGCGATGAATCACCTCCATCTCATCAGAGAGGGGTTCATTGTAATCGCCAAGCTTCAAAATAAGGGTTTTATCTACCTCAAAAGGAAAATCAAACAGCTCCAGACTTCGATCACACTCAAGTTCTAATTTGCCTTGAATATGAAAATCTAACTTCAGCAGGGTTTCAGACTTCTCGAGGTCCAATAGTACTTTAAATTCACCTTTCTGAACCAGACTGTTGGGAAAAGCAGTAAAAAAATCACTACGTGAACTAAACTCGTAGCGATGCTCTCCCAGAGCCATTTTATACAGCTCTATGTCATAAGTTGCTATTTCTCTCACAGTTCCTGCCTTGAAAATGAATGCGCAAATTTAGTGAGATTAATTTTAATTAAAAAAAAAAATGATTTAATGTGATGGTTGATGATTAATTTTTGATGATTCTATTATTAAATTGTTCCGCTTTGCTCATTGTTGTATTGCTAAATGGTTGCGCGAAGCGACGTACTATCATAATTATTAATTGTTCCGCCTTCGGCTCATTGTTATAGCTCTCCTGACGAAGGAAGGATCTAAATGGCTGCGCGAGGCGGTGCAAAACTATCGACTGTGGACCAGTGGTGTTTCCTTAACGTCATATTCCAGACCTGACAGGTTTTTGAAACCTGTCAGGTCTAAACCAGGATTGGACTAGCGTCTGTGGACTATGGACCAATGGTGTTATCTAACTCTCTCTGGCGCAAGCCTCTGCTTATAATCAGGTATGCGCAAGCTTGCGCTAGAGAGTGTTTTTTTATAAATCACTGATAATCAAGGATTTAACACGTTCAGATATTACTATTTTCTTGGTTTTAAGCCCAGTACGTCCCCTGTCCTTCCGAACCCTGGTGAGGATGAAGTTGGGATGCACGAAATTTCGTGCATCCCAACTTCATCCTC
>CALDJV010000174.1 GCA_937899305.1 uncultured Cytophagaceae bacterium | reverse complement strand
CGCTTGCGCTAGAGTGTGGAAAAATGTTGATTAACGAACCCTGATTAAGATTACCGTTGGTGAGCTCACTACGTTCGGTTGAAGAATGAGGCTAACGCATCTCCATCAACCATTCCAGCACTCATTTCCTTCGTTACTCGACATTCGATGATAGATATTCAAAATTCATTTTTACTACCGTAGTTCTTCACTTCATGACATTCCCCTTCGGTAAAACACCCCCCTCTAGCGCAAGCGTCCGCTTGTGATCAAACATCACCGCACAAGCGGACGCTTGCGCTAGAGGAAAGGCTAAAAACAAAACCTAGCCCCACACTTTTCTGAACATCCCCTTCTCGAAATTGGTTATGATTGCTCAGATTTGAACATAACCAAGCAACCATAATCTAAACGATGCGCATACTACTTTTTACGGGAAAAGGTGGGGTAGGCAAAACCACCGTTGCTGCGGCTACTGCAGTAAAAACCGCCCAAATGGGCTATAAAACCCTGGTAATTTCTACTGATCCAGCCCATAGTTTGTCCGATGCGCTGGATTTTAAACTGGAACCTGAGCCTACTTTGGTACAAGAAAACCTCTACGCACAGGAACTGGACGTGTATTACTCGATGAAAAAATACTGGGGCAAAATGCGGGAGATGTTGCTGGCGATTTTCAAGCTTCAGGGGGTCAATCGAGTGGTAGCTGAAGAGCTCTCGGCCTTGCCCGGAATGGAAGAAGCTTCCGCTTTTTTGTGGATTGAAAAATATTACGAAGAAAAAGAGTTTGACGTCGTGATTATTGACAGTGCCCCCACGGGCGAAACCTTGACCCTGTTGACCATTCCCCAAGTAAGCCAGTGGTGGATTAGCAAGGCGTTTCCTTTTCAAAAATTTGCCATCAAAGCAGTGGGTGGTATGGTACGAGGGGTCACCGGCATTCCATTAGACAAGGGGTATGAAGAGCTCGACGAGCTTTTTACCAAGCTACAAAAAGTGCAAAAGCTGATGAGCAACCCTGACATTTGTTCTATCCGGTTGGTAGTCAACCCCGAACGCATGGTGATCAAGGAAGCCAAACGAGCCTACACTTATTTGCAAATGTATGGCTACCCGGTAGATGCGGTCATCATCAATCGAATTTTCCCCGAGCTTACTCAAGGTTCGGTGTTTGACAAATACCTCAAAAGTCAAAAAACGCATCTGCAAACCATCGAGGATAGCTTTTCGCCTTTGCCCATTATGCGCATCCAACACCAGGGCGAGGAGGTTTTTGGTTTGCCTTTGTTAGAAAGTATCAGCAATACCTTGTACCCCGACCCAACCGTTGACCCAGCCCAGGCATTGCACCACGAGGCTCCTTTTCAGATCATAGAAAATGGCAGTCGTTATCTGATCAAGGTCCATTTGCCTTTTATCGATGAAAATGCTGAAGAGCTGAAAGTAACCAGCGTTCGTCAGGAACTCATCATTCAATTGGGGAACCAACGCCATAATTATTTTGTGCCCAATTTTCTCAGTTTTTATAGCATGGAAAAGCACCATATTCAGGATAACTGGCTTACAGTATTTTACAAAAAGAAATGATGGAAATGAAAAATGTAAAATGAAAAGTGAGCAATGTTTTTACAAGATCACTATATTTATTTATCAATATTTTTTGATGAATCACATTCCCCCTGCGATAACTCAAACAAAGGGATATTAATATTCAATAATTCAAAATTAGTATGAATCCATTTTTAGAAAAATTTAACACACCTTTCGAGACCATACCTTTTGATAAGATCAAAAATGAACACTTTAAGCCAGCCATAGAAGTGGCTATGCAAGCCGGGAAAGCAGAGGTAAAAGCCATTACCAATCAGGTAGATGCGCCTACTTTTGCCAATACCATTGAGGCCCTCGAGCGAGCAGGTAGCCAGGTAAATGTGGTAGCCGGGGCTTTGTCTAACCTCAACAGTGCCGAAACCAACCCCGAAATACAAGCGCTGGCTCAGGAAATATTCCCTATGATTACCGAATACAGCAATGACATTTTGCTGGATGAGAAACTTTTTGCCCGCATCAAGGCGGTATATGAACAAAAAGACCAATTGACGCTTACTCCGGAGCAAGCCATGTTGCTGGATAAAAGCTACCAAAGCTTTGTACGCAATGGAGCTAACCTGGACGAAACCCAAAAGCAGCGTTTGCGTGAGGTAGATGTACAGCTCTCGAAACTGGCGGTGCAGTTTGGAAAAAACGTACTGGAAGATACCAATGCTTATTCGCTGGAGCTTACCGGTGAGGCTGAACTGGAGGGCTTGCCTGACTTTGTGCGGGAAGCCGCTGCAATGACCGCCAAGCAGATGGAAAAGCCAGAAGGTACTTGGGTGTTTACCCTACAATACCCTAGCTATGTGCCTTTTATGACTTACGCCAAGCGGAGAGATTTGCGAGAACAGTTGGCCAATGCATTCAGCAAACGGGGCTACCAAGGCAATGAAAACGACAACCGTGATATTGTAAAGCAGTTTGCCCAATTGCGCTTCGAACGGGCCAATTTACTAGGTTATGATACCCACGCCGATTTTGTGTTGGAGCAACGCATGGCGAGTAATCCCAAAACTGTAGAGGATTTCTTGGGTGATTTGCTCAAGCACGCCAAGCCAGCCGCTGATAAAGAGATGGACGAGCTAAAGGCCTATGCCCAAAAACTGGATGGCATTGAGGAACTCCAACGATGGGATTATGCTTATTATTCGGAAAAACTGAAGAAAGAAAAATTCAACATCGATGACGAGATGCTCAAGCCTTATTTTGAGCTCAATCGGGTGATCGATGGTATTTTTACGGTCGCTCAAAAGCTCTACGGGCTCCGTTTTGAAGAAAATACCGCCATTCCAGTATATCATTCCGAAGTAAAAACCTATGAGGTAAAAGATGAAACAGGACAACATGTAGCTATATTTTATGCTGACTTCTTCCCTCGCGAGGGCAAACGTGGTGGGGCTTGGATGACCAGTTTTAGAGACCAGCAGGTAACCAATGGAGTAGACCAACGTCCTCATGTATCTATTGTATGTAATTTTACCAAACCCACCGAAACGCGTCCTTCGTTGCTTACCTTCAACGAGGTATTGACTTTTTTCCACGAATTTGGTCACGCTTTACACGGTATGCTGGCGAATGGCGTATATGAGAGCCTCTCGGGTACCCATGTGTACTGGGATTTTGTAGAGCTTCCTTCACAGATTCTGGAAAACTGGCTGTACGAAAAAGAAACCTTGGATTTGTTTGCCAGACATTACGAAACCGACGAAAGTATTCCTGGGGAGCTCATCCAACGCATCAAGGACAGCGCCAACTATATGCAGGGCTACCAAACAGTACGACAAATTGGCTTTGGTCAGTTAGACATGGCCTGGCATGCTCGTGACCCTCGTCAGGTAGACGATGTAGCTGGTTTTGAGAAAGAAGTAGGTGCGGCTACCCGTTTGTTTCCTCACAATGCCGACAGCAGCATGAGTTGTGGCTTCAGTCACATTTTTGCGGGAGGGTACTCGGCTGGCTACTATAGTTACAAATGGGCCGAGGTACTGGATGCCGATGCTTTTGAGTATTTCAAAGAAAACGGCATTTTTGATCCTCAAACAGCTCGTTCGTTCAAAGACAATGTACTTTCGAAAGGAGGCAGCGAACACCCTATGACTTTGTACAAGAGGTTTAGAGGGCAAGAGCCTTCTCCAGAGGCCTTGTTGCGCCGAGCGGGGTTGATTGAAAGTAAGTAGTATTTTTATACAGAGCTTCCAAAATGACACTTTGGAAGCTCTTTTATTTTGGAAGTTAATGCCTTATTTCTACAAAAAAATTTACTTTTGCACTCGATTAACATAAAGGTTAAGTTTATGAGCGCAAATTCAAAAAGATTTTTAGTCTTTTATGTATCTATTGCTTTAATTATAAAGATTGCATTTTTTGCTGTTATTTATGTGACAAATCTTCAGGAATCTCCTGAAAAATATATTCTCAATAATGATGCAGTCGAATACTATGACTTTGCAACTTACTTATATGAACATCACACCTTTAATCCGGAAAGAAGTCACAATACCGCCCCATTATACCCCATTTTCCTGAGCTTTCTGATATTTTTGTTTGGTAAAACATTGTGGTTGTTTGTAGTGGTGCAAATTATCATCCACGTATTCTCGGGCGTTTTTTGTTATAAAATTGCCCGTGAAATATTCTCTGAAAAAATTGCAAGGGTCGCAGCAATCTTGTTTATGCTCGACATTCACTTGTTTCTGGCTACTTTCAAAACCAATACAGAAACCCTCTTCATACTGCTTTTCCTCATCAGCACCCTTTACCTCATTAAGGCATTTAAACAAAAAAAATACAGTTATTGGCTCATTGGTAGCATATTGTTAAGCATTTGTACCATTACTCGTCCTATCTTTTTTTATTATCCTATTGGTATCACCATTCTTCTGATAATATGCTACAGAGATACCATTATTCAAAAAATAAAGGTGGTTGCAACTTTTGGGATCATTAGTTATTCGCTCGCCTTTTCTTGGATGCTCAACAACTATCAAACTTATGGTTACTTTCAAATAAGCTCCTTACAAGGAGTCAATTTGTTGCTTTACCACGCTGCATATGCCGAGGCTCATAAAACGAATAGGCCCATTGACAGCATAAGAGTAGATTTTTTGAATGAGGTAAAAAAAGAAAGAAAAGACTCTGTTACAAATCCATTCGAATTCTCCAGCATGTGTCAAGCGCATGCCGTAAAATACCTGGGTCAAAATGTAAAACATTATTTGGAGGCTTATTTTCAAGGCATTGTATTGATGTATTGTCAATTGAGCACGGTTGAAGTAATGGAAACGGTGGGAAAGCCAGCGACTCGGGTGAGTGAAGAATTATTCATCACAAAAAGTTTCATTACCAAAATCAAGCTGTTTTTCAAGCTAAAGTCATCTGCCGAAATTTACATTGGTTTACTGATCCTGGTTACCCTCATTATTTATTATAGTGGGATCTTACTGGGGTTATTTTACCTTGTCAAAGAACGACGATTTGGTTTTATTTACTTATTAATTTTAGCCATTATGTTTTATTTTACGGCTATTACAGGCCCCATGGGGCTGGTGAGATACCGAATGCCTATGATTCCTTTTTATAGTATGCTTGCGGCTTTTGGGTATCTTAGCTTATTTACAAAAGGCAAAACCGCCAAACAACAAGAGGTTACCACCTAAAATAGGGGTTATTTTTTAGTTTATCACTCTAAAAAGCGTCAAAATCCAGTACATTAAATTTGATCTTGGTTGGGTCTAGCTGGCGTTTTTCTGAAGTCAAATCTTTGAATATCAGGTTCAAAGGAGAAGGTTTTAATCTATCGGGTAAGTTTACAAACACGCCTCGGTTCCAACTTGCTTTCGCATCAATGCCCATCCACATTTTCGCCATTCCAAATACAGACTTTCGTTGTTCTAGTTCAGTAAATGAATGGTCAAAATTTCCTAATACCACATTTAACCCTGGTTTTGCGGGTATCAGCACCTCATAGTTTTTTTTATAACGTTTTACAAAGTATTGTTTAGACGGGTGGTTGAGTCGCCATTGCAAGGCTTCATTGGTCCAATGTCTCTGGTAGCTGTATGTTTGGTCCAAGGCAAAATTGATTTTCCCAACCCCTAGTTTTACATCCAATGGCCCTACCAACTGAAACCCCAGTTTTTTTATAAAACCATGGGTGCTATTTTGATTGCTCACTCCTACTACAAAAGTATAGCCCAACGAAGCAGCATGATCGTAAGTGGCTTGGGCCAATTTGGTAAACAGGCCTTTCCCCCCATGATTGGGATGAGTAGCCGTATTGTAAGAAAGCAACCCCTTGACAAGTTGACCATCTACCATGGCTTGCAATGGTTGCGCTACGTAATGCGCGGCCAACTGTTGATCGGGAGCAATGGCATTGAAACCAATGGTTTTGCCATCGGGGTTTTGATTGTACAGCCAATCAACGTACTCGTTGGTGAACAACGATTTTTTTTGAAATATTTCGCCCAAAAAACGAGCATAATTGGCTACTGAAGAAGCATCTAACTGAATGGGTTGGATATCGTAGTTCATGATTTCAAAGCTAAAAACTGATCTATATATTGTGCATAAGACATCATTTGGAAATCATTTCGTTTGACGCGTTCCAATCGCTTAAAAACACTTTTTCGGTTATAATACATTAAATAATTGTAGAACCAGCCCTTGACATAAGGAAACCGTATGCCTTTTTGCTTGGTATCTATATCATAAGGGTGAAAGTAGCCCAATACAGTTTCGTGTTGTTGAGCGGCTTTTTTGAATGCTTGGTTGATCAACAAGGCTGGAAGGACTCTAAAGTACGCACCTCCTCCAAAAGGGTAAGGGAATCTTTTGTTGCCCAAAATTGACATTGGCAATTCTACTACATTTTCAATGGTTTTAGGTTTTTTACCGAAATCTTCCCATCCATACTGAAAATTATTGGCGGGTAGTACCGAGCTCGAATAGGTAATACCTGCTGCGGCCAAGTGTTTATAGGCCCACTGTGTAGTTTGGGTAAGCGAAAATATGGGCGCCCGGAATCCTTTGATGTCGTTTGCTCCTGCCTTCAGCAAAGCATTGATATTTTCATCCAAATCTTTCTGAAAAGCCTCTTCTCCCAATTGGTCCAACGGAATGTGTTTGTCCGAATGGCAAGCGATCTCGTGACCTTCATTCATGATTTGTTGAATCACCTCAGGGTAATTTCGGGCCACATCACCTACTACAAAGAAAGTAACCTGAGCTTGATCTTTCCGTAAGAAATCCAAGTATTGTTGGGTGGTTTCAGGGAGCCTTTCGGCAAACTGATGCCCATTGGGCACCATATCTCTGATGTCCTCCAGGTCAATACTAAATAAGTAAATTGGCTTGTTTGGGTTTTCGCTCATATATAAGAGAGAAGTGTTAAATCAATAGTCCACTGCATTCAGTCCATAGCCTATTCGAGTAGACATTCATTCTGTTTTAAATTCATAATCAGCTGATAACCGCAGAACGAAATTCAAGCTCTGCCAAAGGCTAATCAGCAATCGACTTTGACTAAAAGTCTTGTTAAATAGAACCGTAAAGATATAACCATCTGAGGAGCTAGCCAAACAAACATAAATTGACCATTTATGTATTTGTCAGTAAGAGTGATATATTTGCCAAAAATATACTAAAGGAAGATGGCGTATACCCTATCAGTAGTAATCCCAATATACAATGAAGAACAAAACTTACCAGACGTTTTGCCTTCAATCATCGAATATACCCAACAACGCAACTGGCAATTGATATTGGTAAACGATGGCTCCAAAGATGACTCAGGAAAAATTATCAATCGGCTACACGCGCTCCATCCGGCCATCCAGGTAGTGCACCATAAAGTCAATCGTGGGTATGGGGGAGCCATCAAAAGTGGTATTCGAGTGGCTAATACTGATTTTGTGATTACCATTGACAGTGATGGGCAGCATCAAATGACTGATATAGACAAGATGATGTCGCATTTGGAAGAAACCGATGCCGACATGATCATAGGAAGCCGAAAAGGGCAAAAAGACGCCAGTTTGTACCGTAAATTTGGTAAGTTTATCATCAGAAAGCTGGCCCAGATATCACTATCGACTAAAGTGCATGACATCAATTCGGGCATGAAGCTATATAATACCGAGCTGGCCAAAAAATATATGAAGGTATGCCCCAATACCATGGCTTATAGCGATATTATTGCCTTGATATTTATCAACCAAAGGCATTTGGTACTGGAACACCCCATTACCATATTGCCCCGAAAAGCCGGTAAAAGTACCATCAATACCAAAACAGCTTTTGAAACAGTCAAAGAAATTCTCAATATTTTGTTGTTTTTCAACCCATTACGTTTCTTTATTCCCTTGAGTATCTTTTTTGTAGTGCTTGGGGTGGCTTGGGAAATCCCTATTTTTTTAAGAGGCGATGGGATGAGTGTCGGCGCTTTGTTTTTGATCAACTTTGGCATTCTGTGTTTCATTTTGGGCCTACTAGCCGAACAAATTTCTACCATTCGCCGAAACATTATCCATTGATATGGGGTAAGTCTTCAAAGAGTTTACCTTGCTTGTTTTTAATTTGGCTTGTTTTTTAATTTGTAAGATGGTATGTCGGTCACATCGCAAACTTATACTCCTGCGGAGGTCTTAAATTTAGTCAAACTTATTTGTCATGATCACCCCGAAAACCGTGAATTAGCGGCTCAAATCATAGAAGGAAGGGGATTGCCTGAAGAGTTGGTTCATTTTATGGAGATATCCAGCGAATCGTTGCGAAAAGAAGCCCTGTGCCTAAGGTATGGATTGGCAGAACACTTCCCTTATTTGGATCATTTTAACTTCAATCCACTCATTCCTTACAAAAATCTTCCAATTAGAGAAACTTTACTGGGGCTTGCCAAATTTCCCCAACTCAAAAAATTATCATTTCATCAGTATCACCAGCAATCCTTTGAGATTCCTGATGAGATTGGACAACTTACCCAATTACAAAGCCTCTACATTACTACCACTCAGCTCGCGCAGCTCCCAGTCAGTATTCAAAAACTCGAGCAACTACAGGAAGTGGCCATCAATTATAACCGCCTCGTTGCTTTGCCCACCGAAATTGCTCAATGGCAACAACTCAAAAGCCTTTCGGTAAAATATAATCGCTTGAACTACCTCCCCGCTACCATCAGTCAACTGATTCAACTGGAAGTACTTGCTTTGCAAAATAATCATTTAGCTGGCTTACCTGAGGGGTTTTCGAGTTTGCAAAAACTCGAAAAACTATACTTGGGGAACAACCATTTTGCTTTATTTCCCGAGGAAATTCTGGAACTCAAGCAACTCACCGTACTCAATATTTTTGGAAATGAATTGCATGAAATTCCCGTACAAATCGCCAAACTTACCCGGCTTAAGCATTTGTACTTACATGACAATCAGCTGGCTACATTACCCGATGCCATTGGAGAAATCAAAAGTTTACAAAGCATTCATTTGAAAAATAACCCCATAGATGAGGGTCAGAAAGCAAAAATTACTGCTCAGTTTCCAGACGTGACCATTCGTTTTTAGTGTTCCTTAAAAATTTACTTCAGTTTTGAATCATGAAAGGCAGCCCGTTTCCAGGTACCTTGTTGGTTTACCCATACCTGAGTACAACGAATCTTAGATTGGAAAGCTTGTTGGTGGCGGGTGCCAGTAGCAGTAATGAGGACGTTGACTACCACAGTGTTGCCATACACCTTCATGACTACTTCACTCATTTGATAACTTGCTACCTTGAGGGTTTGGCTGTCTAGTTGTTTACGGCGTTTTTTGATGTAGTTGAGCCAGCTCTTTTTATCAATGACCTTGCTCCCACTATTGCTATGGATGTATTGGTCTGTCAACATGGCTTCTAGAAGGGCAGCATCGGCTTGCCGAAAAGCTTGATTGAACTTTTTAATGGCTTGAAGTACTTCTTTCTCCGTTTTGGTAGCGGTACTTTGGCTCATGGAGGGTACTACCGCAATAAACCCCAGTAGAATGGCTAATAACAAACTTGCTTTCATAGTAATGAGAAAGGGTGATGATAAAGAATGATATGGTGTCAGTTCTCAGTATTGATTGCTCCTGATTGCTTTTCAGGCTTATATTTCTACTTGCACTGGTGAAGCAAACATTTTTTTTATTTTCACTTTTTCGGCCCCAGTAAAGCGATTGCCTACCAGCCATACCCGTCTTAGTTTCTTTAACTGACTCATTTCTTCAGGAAGTTTGGTCAATCGGTTGTAACTAAGGTGCAGTACTTCCAAGTTTTGGAGTTGGTTAATCAGAGGAGTAATTTCTTCTATTTTATTATGTTCCATCCTCAACTCCCGGAGGTTTTTTAAGTTACAAACACTTTCAGGAAAATGCTTGAAGAAATTATCGTTTAAATACAGTCGCTTTAAATACCTTAGATCACCAATTTCGTTGGGTAAGTCATCTAATTGGTTCAGTTCTAGAAACAAAAAATCCAGATTGGTCAATTTCCCCACCGCAGGAGGCAATACTTCAATGTCCAGGTTATCCAGTGCCAATTCCCTGTTCTGCACCCAGTCCTGAAACTCATATTGGGTAGCAGTATTATGGGTAAGGCAAAACATCCAACCAGTGTTTAACAACCGCAAAGCCACATTGCCTATAATGGCTGTATCTATAGAAAATGCTTGATGAAGTTCTTCCAAAAACTCCGACACCCGCGATTCATTATCCAGATGATATTCCAGGTCAAAATTATAACCCAATGCATACAAAGCTTCACTGGTTTCGTGGGCCTGTTCTACCAGCTCACGTGCATGTTCCAATATATATTCATCGGTGTGAAACAAAGAAACGGCAAATAAATAGGATAAGATATCAATAGGTAATTGTTTTGATCCTTCCAGCAATTGAAATGCCCCAACTATATTGCTTTTGTCTAATGTTTCTAGTAACTCTAATATTACCTGGAAATGTTCTTCGGAGGAATTATCATTTTTACGATTCACAGTCATTAGCGAAGCCCCTCAGTATAGAAATGTGTCTTTATCAATAGAGAGGTAATATACAAAAACCATCACATATTCTAAAATACATCAAGTTACATCATAAAAAACGCCAATTTTATTCATTATTTTTTTTTCTATTTAACCAGTAAATTTCACCATTTATCGACATATTATACAGTTTAGTCTAAACCTGCCATACCATTGCCCAATAATGAAGTATAGTAGTATAAGAGCATAGTTGATTAACCATTATCAAAGAAATTAAACACCTAAAGGGTTTAATTTTTCCATAAAAGCAAGCACCTTGCACACCCTAAAAAATCCTTTTTTTAGGGTGTGTTCTTTTTGTGCCTATTTCTTTTTACTTATATATGCTTGGTTCAATTATTTAGAAGCCACAGCTGCTTTTTCTCCAATCAACTCCTCCATCGTTTCGTTAAACTCTTTTTTAAACTCCTCATAATATTTGCCTGTACCTGGTCCATTGAACCCGGTATGTATTTTTCTCACCTTACCAGTTCGGTCTATGAATATGGTAGTAGGATATGACAATACATGGTTGAGCATCGGTAAAGTTTTAGCCGCTTCTTTTTTATCGTTGATTCCAGCAAACAAGAATTCATAGCCAATGTTAAATCGCTTGGCCATTTTATCAATGCGCACTTTGGCTTTGGCAAACTCAGGGCTACGTTCATAAGCCAAACCAATGATTTCTACGCCACGATCTTTGTTTTTTGCGTACCAAGGTGCCAAAAAAGCCGTCTCATCCATACAATTGGGACACCAGGTTCCAAAAATTTGCACCAATACTACTTTATCTTTGTAACGATCATCCTCAAGAGATACTTTTTTACCTTCCATATTTGGAAAACTAAACGCCAACTTATCATATCCTTTTTTGAGATAAGTCAACTTGTTTGCATCGGCCAGTTTGGCTTCCTCATTTTTTACCCCAGTCCAGGTTTCGTATACGCTTTTGCCATACCAAAACTTCCCATTAATCTTGTTGTCTTTTTGAGTAGCCTTGAATAGAAAAGCGTGGTTGCCATCAAAGGCCGAAACCAATAATTCGTCTTTTTCATTGACTTGCCCCTCCAAATAGCGATAATCACCCGTGGTCGTCAAAAAAGTCCCGTTGACTTTACGTCCATCTTGTTTGAAAATGCCAATCGCGGGATAAGTACTTCCATCATTTTCAGTAAAGGTCACCTCCCATTTTCCGGTGTAATCTACCGCCGTTTCTCCTTTTGCTGGCTCAAAACGATAATCTTTGCCATATTCAGCTTCAAATGCCACTTCGTAGGGTTCTTTGAGGCCATTTTTGATCCAAACTCCTTGGATAGATTTACCTTCGTTGATTTTTCCTACTAAAAGCGCGTCAAAAATATGCAGGGTAATTTTGACCGAATCGGGTGTAGGAAACGCTATTTCGTCCAATAAAATGCGTTCTTCCCCATTGATGATGTGGGCAATGTACCGCTTTCCGTCCTTTTCTTTGGCTATATCCAATTGAAAAGGAAGCTCACCTCCTGGTGTCTTGACTGTCGCTCGCCAGAGGCCAGTAGCCAGCCCGGCGGTTGTACTTGCTTCATTGGTTTTATCATCCTGGGTTTTAT
>CALDJV010000173.1 GCA_937899305.1 uncultured Cytophagaceae bacterium | reverse complement strand
TATATCCTAAATTTTAAGCGAGTTTCTTTTTTTATTTCTGTATGGTTTCAAAATTTGTGGATACATTTTTGGGAAAGCATAGTTATTTAATAGAAATTATTTGCTATTTTTAATAAATTAGATGGTAATCAGGGCATTTCTCAATCTTACTTCCTATCAGATCACCTCTCTGGAAAAGTTTTTATACTATGAACAAGAAAAGTTATTTTTTAAGTCTGTTGGTGGCGTCGGTGCTTGGTGGAATTGTAGCTATCAAACTCAACCAATACCTGCAACCCAGACAACAAGATGAATCAATTCAACAACGGCAAAATATTCAATTGGCTAGTTTTCTGAAGGACTCCACTGTAAAAGTCCCTAAAGGGCTTAACTTTATAGTGGCGGCAAATGCCGTAAAATCATCCGTGGTACACATCAAAACGACCTATGGTGGACGCAGTAAATATTCTTCTTCGGATCATTTAGAAGACATGTTCCGTCAATTTCACGGTGAAGACAACTACCGTCGCCGCCGTCGCTCCCGTCAGTCCTCCGGTTCAGGAGTCATTATTACCGATAATGGTTACATTGCTACCAACTTTCACGTGATCGAGAATGCAGGCCAGATAGATGTGATATTGAACGACAAGCGGAGTTATGAAGCAAAATTGATTGGCAAGGATCCTACTACTGACTTGGCTTTGTTGAAAATAGATGAGAAAAACCTACCCTTTGTGCGGTATGGTGATTCTGACAACGCAAAAATTGGAGAGTGGGTACTGGCCGTGGGCAATCCCTTTGATCTTACCTCTACGGTGACAGCAGGGATCATCAGTGCCAAGGGACGAAACATCAATATTTTGAGTGGTCAATATGCCATTGAGTCTTTCATACAGACAGATGCGGCTGTAAACCCAGGAAATAGCGGTGGAGCGTTGGTGAATTTGCAAGGCCAATTGGTGGGTATCAATACTGCGATTGCAACTCGTACGGGGTCTTATTCGGGGTATTCTTTTGCCATTCCTGTAAACATTGTCAAGAAGGTGTTAGATGACCTGATTCAGTATGGACAAACACAACGTGCTTTGTTGGGCATCTCTATCCAAAACGTAGACGCGGATTTTGCGCGTGACAAAGACCTAAGTGTGGTGAGTGGGGTGTACATTGCTACCCTGACCAATTCGGGGGCAGCCAAGAATGCAGGATTGAGAGTAGGCGATGTCATTACAGATATTGACGATCAGAAGGTAACCAATATGGCTGACTTGCAATCGTTGATTGCAACCCGACGGCCGGGCGACAAGGTAAAGGTGACGTATGCACGCGGTAAGAAAATTTTGACTACCATGGCAGTTTTACGCAACCAACAAGGAAACTTTGAAATTACCAAAAGACCCCGAAAGAAGAAGAATCAAAGAATACTAGGAGCAGTTCTTGAACAACTCACTGCTGCTGAAAAAGAAGAGTACGGTGTTGCTAATGGGGTAAGAGTAAGAGAAGTAGGAAATGGGAAACTGAAAGAATCTGGGATTCGTAAAGGGTTTATCATTACTTATTTTGGCGAAAAAGCGGTAGATGCACCAATAGACATCGAACGATTGATCAAAAAACGCAAAAGAGTAATTGCGATTGAAGGAGTATACAGCGACGGTGAAAAAGCCTACTATGCCATTGGTTGGTAATATTGAAACCTGGTTTGTAGATAAAAACAGATAAAAACAAGGCAAAGGGGTATTTTGGTCAAAAACCAGGATACCTTTTTTATTGGGTCAAAATTGGCGTAACTTTGCTCAAATTTATCAGAAAGAACTCGTCTGACTTATTATATGGTTAAAATCAACTCACGATAGAGAGTTCATCAATCATTAATTGATAATATGGAAGTTACAACAAAAACCGCTACAGAAACCCAAGATATCCTTCGTACGCTAGGGATTCAAGATGTGAACCCTTCCTATGGTACTGGGCAAAGTTATGGAACCAGTCACGGGGGGAACCAAAAAGCAATTCATTCTCCGATAGATGGTCAATACTTGGCTACGGTGCAGTTTGCTACTCGAGAAGAATACGATGAGGTGGTATTGACTGCTCAAAAAGCTTTTTTGACCTGGCGTTCAATGCCTGCGCCAAAACGTGGTGAAATTGTTCGTCAGATTGGAAATAAACTGCGGGAATACAAAGAGCCATTGGGTAAATTGGTGACTCTGGAAATGGGGAAAATTTACCAAGAAGGTTTGGGCGAAGTACAAGAGATGATTGATATCTGCGATTTTGCTGTGGGGCAATCTCGTCAACTATATGGAAAAACCATTGCGTCGGAGCGCCCAGAACACCAAATGCTTGAGAAATATCAACCATTAGGGGTTGTAGGGATCATTTCGGCGTTTAACTTTCCGGTGGCAGTATGGTCATGGAACGCTATGATTGCAGCCATCTGTGGAGACGTGTGTATTTGGAAGCCGTCTGAAAAAACCCCTTTGTGTGCCATTGCTTGTCAACACATTGTGGCTCAGGTAATGAAAGAAAATGATTTGCCCGAAGGTATTTTTAGTTTTATCAATGGTGACGCGGAGTTGGGCAAATGGATGGCCGAAGACCGACGCATTCCGTTGGTTTCGGCAACTGGTTCTACGCGTATGGGTAGAAGCGTAGCCCAAACTGTGGCCGGACGTCTAGGCAAGAGCTTGTTGGAGTTGGGTGGCAACAATGCCATCATTATGACGGCCAATGCCAACATTGAAATGGCATTGAGAGCGACGCTCTTTGGATCAGTAGGTACCTGTGGTCAACGTTGTACCACTACCCGCCGTCTCATCATCCACGAATCTATTTACGACCAGGTCAAAGACCGTTTGGTACAAGCATATGGCGGACTCAATATTGGCAATCCAATGGATGAAAATACTTTGGTGGGACCATTGATTGACCAACTTGCAGTGGATGGATTTACCAATGCGCTGGAGGCAGTACAAAAAGAAGGAGGGAATGTATTGACCGGAGGAGAAGTATTGAAGGTAGACGGATTAGAAGGAGGAAACTACGTACAACCCGCCATTGTAGAAGCTAAAAATGAATACGAAATGGTACAAGAGGAAACTTTTGCCCCTATTTTGTATTTGATCAAATATAGTGGAGATGTAATGAATGCCATTCACATCCAAAACGATGTGAAACAAGGACTTTCTTCGGCTATTTTCTCTGATAACATTCAAGAAACCGAAGCTTTCCTTTCGTTCCGTGGTTCTGACTGTGGCATTGCCAATGTAAATATTGGTACTTCGGGAGCTGAAATTGGAGGCGCTTTTGGTGGCGAGAAAGAGACTGGTGGTGGCCGCGAATCTGGATCAGATTCCTGGAAAGCATACATGCGTCGTCAGACCAACACCGTGAATTACAGTCAGGAATTGCCTTTGGCTCAAGGAATTAAATTTGATGTTGACGTAGATTAATCCCTAAAAATAATCTCCGTAATAAGTAAACATCAATTCAATAAAATTCGTCTTAAGCAAGATAGGCCAACACCATTTCCTATCTTGCTTTTTTTGTTTTTTACCAACAATTCTTTTGAGAATAAATTAGTATTCCCCACGAGAATTTGTATTTTGGCGAATATATGCGGTAATGTGTAAGCAATTAGTGTTAAGGTTGTTAATTGTTTAATTACAAAATGTTTTTTATTTTTAGCTCAGATCCAGTTATTTTACCGATCACAAATACAAACCAGAAATAAGTAAATAGGTTTACAAATATCTATACTTTAGACTGATCGCATCATCAATCAAATCACTTGATAGAAAATCAAAACTATGACAAACTCACAAGTAAAGTTTAATGCAGTAATGCTCATTGATGATAATGAGATTGTCAATCTTATTAATCAGAAGATCATAGAATCTGCTGGCATAACCGAAAATATTTACACGCATACAGGTGGTAAAGGAGCTATTGAGTTTTTGCGAAATTCAGAAAAAATTGCCTCTATGATGGGGAAAAATAACTTTTTGCCTGATGTTATTTTTCTTGATATTGATATGCCATTGATGGACGGTTTTCAGTTTTTAGATGAGTTTGAGCGTTTGTCGGATCGTATCAAGGAGCACTGTAAAATAGTAATGCTTACTTCTTCTATTAATTCTAAAGATATCAAACGTTCCAAGAGATACGATTACGTAAAAGAATACATCAACAAACCATTGACAAAAGACAATCTGAATGCAATGAAGATATAAATGATTGTATCAAATAGATATAAAAAAACGCATCAATTCATTTGAACTGATGCGTTTTTTTATGTTTTAGATCCAAAGGAGCAGGCTTACAATACCCGCTTGATAAAGTCATCGTCTAACTTGATATACTTGGTGAGGCAAAACCCAGTCCAGTAAGTTTTTTTGAGCTTATCCATAAATCCCCGGATTTTTGTTTCACGATCGGCCCGGTTGGTCGTTTTCAATATTTTAGAAAAAAGTACTACGTGAATACACGTTTCTTTGCCCAACAAACGAATTTGTCGTTGGATACTGTTCATCAATTGTGAAAAAAGATCGCTGTCTTTGAGAATACAGTATTGAATGGCCAATAATAATTTGATCTCAAGGTGAACATAAGGATGCTTTTTCAAACTAATGTCATTGAGCAAGTTATTGATCCAACGAACCGCTTCGTCGTACTTCTCAGCATAAAAGCAACACAGCGCTCGATAAGCCACATAGGTAACATATTGTGGAATATTCTGACGGTCGGGTTCAAACTCAAGAAACAACCCTTTGTTTTCTTCATACATTTCGTGTTGTGTACCCAGGCGATTGTGGCGCTCCAGTTTGGTAAATAGAAAACGAGAAGGGTAAGTATAAAAGTTGTAGCAAGACAACAAGCTGCCAATGGAGTCATTGACATCGTCGAAGTACTTCTCTGCTTTTCGGTACAGTTTGTAGTGGTTGTAGTACTCTAACCGCAAAAACTGAAACACAATGTTAAGGTGGAAGTAAATCGTATCTTTTTCGTACTCCTGAAAGTAGCTATCTACCTTGGCAAAAATATCTTCAATGGGTTCTACACTGTCCTCTGACAATGTTTCATCATCAGGTTCTACAAACAAACGGTGGAAAATATTGACACAACTTTGATAGATATACAAACGGTGTGAGTGATCTGAGGCGTGCATTTGACACTTATTATGCACTTCCTTCATCAGCAGTGATAATTGCATCTTATCCGTGTCATCGTCCGAAAAACTGTATATGCCGTATTTTTTGAAATAGTCAGCCAATAAACTTTCTACCTCGTCTACTGCCAAGGTATAAGCCACATGTTTATTGTATAGCTGAGAGTAATTGAAATACTCAGGAGAAGTAACGTGTAATTTTTTAAGAGTTTTATACACAATCATCAATTCATTGGAAAGGTCATAATCCAATAATTGCTTCTCTAGAGTTTTGAGTGTTGTGATGGCAATCGTTCGTTTTTTAGTAAAAACGATTTCATTTATATTGGCTACTTTTCTTAGGAGATCAGTTCGGGGGCTCTCAATTTGAGCCAGCAAGTGTTCTTCTATTTTCTGATTAAGACGAGAGCGTAAGGTATAATAAGCGTTGGTATTTACTTTTAGTTTCTCCATGACCTTGGCATCAGACAGTTGCTCTTGGTGCATATACCTGAGCAGGTCGGCAGATTTTTCGGCGTTACTGTCTGCTAATGACTTATAGATTTGTTCGTAATCGTCATTAGAGAGTTGTTTGATAATATTTTTTAGCTTAGCCATCCCTGATATTTTTCGTTTTCAGAAAGAAATAGATTAAAAAGACAAAGAAAAATGGTTTTGTTACATGCAATGCTTTAAAAGGTAAAGTGTAAAAAAAAACAAAAGCATATAAACTAAACCAATGTAATAAATAATATTAAAATAGCAAAAAAATGGAGAGGCATATCAGGAAGCCTCTCCATTTTGAGTTTTTACCGTTTTTTACTGTTTACATATGAATGGGGCGATTTTCGGTAGCAGCTAAACATGCTTCCTTGAATGCCTCCGTATACGTAGGGTGAGGGTGCGATATGCGAGCCACATCTTCGGCCGAGGCTTTGTATTCCATCGCCATTACCCCCTCCATGATCATGTCAGCAGCCCGCGCTCCAATAATGTGTACCCCCAAGATTTCGTCGGTGGTTTTATCAGCCAAGATTTTCACCAAACCCTCGATATCCATACTCGCTCGAGAGCGCCCTAAAGCCCGGTAAGGGAAAGTACCCACTTTATACTCTTTATTGTGCTCTTTGAGTTGTTCTTCGGTATATCCCACACTGGCAACTTCGGGCCAGGTATATACCACTCCGGGAATCATCAAGTAGTTGATATGTGGCTTTTGCCCAGCCATGGTTTCAGCTACAAATATGCCCTCTTCTTCGGCTTTGTGCGCCAACATAGCTCCCTTGATTACATCTCCAATGGCATACACCCCAGGTACACTGGTTTGTAGGTGATCATCTACTGGAATTTGCCCTCTCTCGGTCTGAATACCAATATTTTCGAGGCCAAGCCCCTCAGTAAAAGGACGACGACCAATGGCTACCAAGCAATATTCTCCGGTAAACTTTACCTCTTCTTCTTTTTTGTTGATGGCAGTAATCTCAGTGTGGTCTCCCTTGTTTACAATATTGGTTACCCGGTGGCTAAAATTGAATTTAATTCCAATTTTTTTCAACGAACGAGTCAGTTCTTTGCTCATAGTGCGGTCCATTGTAGGAATGGCCGCATCCATGTATTCAATCATTGTGACCTCAGTGCCTAAACGTGCATAGACCGAACCCAACTCGGTAGCAATGACTCCTGCCCCAATGATGACCATTGTTTTGGGTACTTCGGTAATTTCAAGTGCTTCAGTAGATGAAATGATTCGTTTTCCATCAAACTCAATATTGGGAAGTGGGCGTGGATCAGAGCCAGTAGCAATGATTACCTTGTTGGTTTTTACTTCTTGAGTTTCTCCATTATCCTTGGTCACCTTGATGGTGTTTTTATCAACAAAAGAAGCCCATCCATTGATCTCATCAATGTTGTTTTTTTTCATCAAAAATCGGACACCGCTGGTATTTTGGTTTACCACATCCGCTTTTCGATTAATCATTTGAGGCATATCCACTTCTAGTTCCTTGATCTTGATACCGTGGGTTTCAAAAGTTTTTCGGGCATTGTAATAATGCTCAGAAGAATCGAGTAATGCCTTAGAAGGTATACAACCCACATTCAAACAAGTACCTCCCAGGGTAGGGTCTTTTTCGATAATGGCAGTTTTGAAGCCCAATTGTGAGGCACGGATGGCCGCCACATAACCACCAGGACCAGAGCCAATTACAGTAACGTCGTAAGTCATAGTATGAGTAAATGTTTTATAATGAGTTAAATAAAACCTTATTTATTTCTAGTTCTTGATAATCTGCCTCCGTCAATGCTTTCTGCTGAAGATAGAAAATAACCGAGGTTTCAACAATAAATCAAAGATATGTTACAAAAGGCATAAAACCAATTGTATAAAATAGGGAGTAAAAGAGACGAAGTGAACCGAAAACGAGTTGATAAAATAGGTTGGGATATAGAATAATGAGTGCGGGCTGAATACTTTTTTATTGTTAAAAATTGTTTTAAATTATATCAACGTAAGGGAACGGTCAATTGGTTGAATGAGAAAAGTCGAGGCGAACTCAGATATTTAATTTCTCAACAAACATAAATCCTAAACGATTGGTTGACTTTGTGTTTTTAAAAATAAAAATATTGTTTTTTGACTATTAAACCTTTGATGTTATGGCAAAACCGAGTGTACACTTGATAGAGTCTTTAAGAAAAACCGCCAAGAACATGTCGCAGGGTGCTCCCTATCAATGGGGACATATGGGAAGTTGTAATTGCGGGAACTTGGCGCAGGAAATCACAAAATTGACCAAAGCTGAGATTCATGCTTATGCATTGCAAACTCGTTTTGGGGACTGGTCGGAGCAAACAGCAGAATTTTGCCCTACCAGTAATCTACCAATGGATTTGGTAATAAGCGAAATGATGGAAGCTGGATTGACACGCACTGACTTGAAAAACCTGGAAAAACTTTCTGACAAACAGGTGCTTAAGCGTTTACCAAAAGGCGAGCGTTACTTGAAGCATAATAAGCGTGACGATGTAGTGAAATACCTACTTACTTGGGCAAGTTTATTGGAAGAACAGTTACTCAATGAAATAGAAGTAGAACAAGTAGATTTGGATGCTCTTAAAGTATTGGCTTAATACCAAGACCAATTGTTTGAATATATGGCTAACTCCTTGAAAAGTTCTTAATTTAACTGTACTTTTAGTATAATACTTTTCTTTATTATGAATCACAAAAAGTATAGAAAAGTCCTTACTTGGTTAATTTAAGAACTTTTGGTTTTATGAGAAACATCACTCCATCATTTATTCTTACCTGTCTTTGTGTTACCCTTCTATTTAGTTCTAGTCGTGCTCAAACCATGCGGGAAGATATTTTATACATAAAACCAAATGGACAGAGTTATCTGTACTATACCACTTTACGAGCTAGAGGTTCAAGTTTTTATAAAGCCATTCCCAAAACTGACAACTTTCTTCAAAAATACCTATACATCAAGCCCGAAAGATTCAAAGTCATTACTCGGAGCGATGAGATTCGCTTGAACTTTGGTACTGATAGTTATGCACTGATGAGTGAAGAAGAGTTTCAGGGAAGTGAACTTACCCGAGACGACAAAGGCGTGTTTACCTACAATAATGATACACGAGACAAAAGCCAACGTCGAAATTATGGCATTTATACGACTCTAAGGGTGTTCAAGCAATTTGCCTACGTGTGGGTGTTACCCGAAAACTTTGAATTTGTATCGTACAAATGCAACCGAAGAGGAGAGTGGACAAGAAGAGGGAATACACTGGCTTATTTTGGTTATGATGTAAACAACCTGTTGTTCAATATTCAATTTCGTCCAGTATCGCCCCTTTCTGTAAATGATGTGAAATCTACCCTATACGAAGGAGACTCCAAGGATATGAAAGTGACCAGTAACTCTTCAGGAGTACAAATAAATTTTAAAGAAGGAATACTCTTTGCCGATGGAAGTACCGCTATGTCAGGTTTAGGTGATAAAATACTCACGAAGTTGGCCAAAACGCTCAAAGCATCTACCAAAGTGCAAATGGCAGTTGAAGTACCGGTAACCGACGGTGTAAATGCGGGTAGTTGGATGTTGGCGGCCGCCCGAGGACGGATTATGGTAGAAAAAATGGTAAGCCTTGATATTGACCCTTCCAGGATAGAAATTAAGATTTATGGAGCGAAAAGCCGTAAAAGAATAGAGATCCAATTGATCAACGCGCCCAAGCGCAAACAATAAAACCTACGTTACAAGTTTACTTTTTTGACTTCCAGTTTGTCGCCACATTGGTCCAATAACTGAGTTTGGCTGAGGGCCAGTATAGGGTGTTTCAGGTCAGGCGCAATCTCTACCAGGGGAATGAGCGTAAACCGACGATTGGGAATTTGAATATGAGGAATGTTCAAGTGTTCCGTTTCGTATACCAAGTCATCCAGGTATAAGATATCAATGTCTATCAGACGCTCTCCCCAGTGCCTATGTTTTTTTCTTCCCATCATTTGCTCAATACTTCGGGTAGTCACGAGCAGCTCATCTGGTGCGAGCGAAGTAGATATCTGCAATACTTGATTGTAAAATATAGGTTGGTCTTCCACCCCCCAAGGCAGGGTTTCATAGATCGAAGAACGATTCTCTACTTTTCCTACCTTTTGGGTAATGAGTTGCGTAGCCAAAGTCAAATTAGCTGCTTTGTCCCCCAGGTTGGTTCCTAACAATATATATGTAGTATGCAAAATGGCTTTATTTAGGTATGTAGTTGCAATAATACATCAATGCAAATGACGATCAAATTTTTATTTATGCTTACCGCAGGGTTTGATAAATGATAATTGAGGGAGTTTTTATATTTTTGCTCAATCACCAATAGTTGAAGTCCCCACATTAGATGGAATATAGTAGACTATTGATCACACAATAACTCAAGTAATCATGATTCTCCGATTTTTAGGTAATGTATTGGCCGTTTTATTAGGACTAGGCATATTCACCGGTTTGATTGTCTTTCTGGTTTTTGCTTTGGCCACCAGCGGCGGAACTCCTACCATATCTCAAAAAACTGTACTTGTACTCAAACTCAGAGAAAATATCACTGAAAGAGACATCAATAACCCCATTCCTAACCTCAATAACCCTTTGAACCCAGTGACCAATGGCACGGGATTGTTAAGTATATTGCACCAAATCAAGAAAGCAAAACGTGATGCAAATATTGGAGGCATTTTGCTGAATTTAAGAGGGGTATCAGCTGGCTTTGCATCTTTGAAGGAGGTGAGAGAAGCCTTGATTGATTTTAAGAAAAGTAAAAAATTTGTGTTGGCTTATGGAGAGTACCTCAGTGAAGGAGCCTATTATTTGGCTTCAGTAGCCGATCAGATTTATGTAAACCCCACTGGGGACGTAGAATTTAACGGTTTGAGTGCAGAGCGTACTTTTTACAAAGGGGCGCTTGACAAATTAGATGTAAAGCCGGAAATATTTCGAGTGGGTACCTACAAAAGTGCAGTAGAACCCTATTTGGTAGACCAAATGAGCGAGGCCAGCCGTGAACAAACGGAGTCTTACTTGAATAGCATTTATGATTTGTATCTCAAGGATGTGGCAGCATCCAGAAACATTCCAGTGAAAGCATTGACCAATATTTCGGACAGTTTATTGGTGCAAGGAGTAGAGGATGCCTTGAAGTATCAATTGATTACCCATGTAGGATACTATGATGAGGTGGAGGCAGAAATGAAGAAGCGATTGGGACTGAAAGCCAAATCTCGGATAAAGCTGGTGAGTTATAACAAATACAGTGAAGTAAAAACCGCCTGGTCCGAAAAACAGCAAGCCCCCAATGCAACCATTGCGGTCATTGTAGCCGAAGGCGAGATTCGTTCAGGCAATGGAGGTGATGGGGTCATAGGCTCGGCTAAGATTGTAAAGGCGTTGCGTACTGCTCGCAAACGTAAAAGCGTAAAAGCAGTGGTGTTGCGTATTAATTCCCCCGGAGGGAGCGCCTTGGCCTCTGATGTGATGTGGCGAGAAATACACCTGACTAGAAAGGTAAAACCCGTGATTGCGTCTATGTCTGATGTGGCCGCTTCGGGAGGGTACTACATCGCAATGGCTTGTGATACCATTGTGGCCCAACCCAATACCATTACGGGCTCTATTGGTATTTTTAGTGTATACTTTGATGTGTCAAAGTTGATGAAAAACAAAATTGGTATTACGACTGATTATGTAAATACGGGTGAATTTTCGGCATTGGGCAACCCCAATAAGCCTTTTACTGCTAGAGAAAAAGAGATTCTACAACGTGGAATAGAACGGGGCTACGAAAATTTCACTTCAAAAGCTGCCAAAGATCGGAGAATGTCAATCGATAAATTGAAAAAAATTGCCTCAGGAAGGGTTTGGTCAGGGAGCGAGGCCAAAGCCAATGGACTGGTAGATGTGTTGGGTAGCTTTGACGATGCCGTTGCCTTGGCAGCCAAAAGAGCTCAACTTGCCACTGGTGGATATAGATTACAGCTTTACCCCATCGAAAAACCTTTCTTAGACAAAGTACGCGATAACCTGGGCGTATCGATCAAAGCGCGTCAAGAGATCGTAAAAAAAGAATTAGGAGAGTGGTATGCTTATTTTGAGATCCTCAAAAAAATCAAGGAAAAGCCACAGATACAGGCTCGTTTACCTTATGACATTGTCATTAAATAATTGAATGGTTAACGCTTCGCTTATTGTTACATTGCTAAATGGCTGCGCAAGGCGATGATTTATTTCAATTGTTCCGCCTTTGGCTCATTGTTGTATTTTTTTATTGTTCTATTGCTCCGCTACGCTCATTGTTCAATTGTTGCGCGAGGCGGAGCATAACTAATTGTTAGTTCCTTTGGCTTTGCTCAGGACTTCGGGTTGCGTGAAGCGACGTATTACTTTTCATTTTAAGTTTTACCCGACTTTCCGCACGTGTGTTTCTAAAAAATATTAATTAGCTAACACTT
>CALDJV010000172.1 GCA_937899305.1 uncultured Cytophagaceae bacterium | reverse complement strand
ATAAACACGTATCACATACAATTTCGTAGAAAAATGATTAAATATTGTCTCAAAAAAATTGTAGTTGTTTACTTTCTTAGCTTCGTACTTATGGCCTGTCAAACCTCATCGCAACTCATTTGGTCTAAAAAAATACCTGCTCCTCAACCTTCTTCCGCTTTGGCATTCATCGACCACTACCTATTCTACATTGATAATGGCAAAGGAATCAATCGGGTCAATCTGAACAACCAGGAATTAGTTCAAAAAGAGCTGCTTCTTAGTCCTTATACCCCCCTGTCGGTATCTCAAAACTTAATCTATTGTACCGACAAGTCAGGCAAATTGTTGGTCTTGAATAAAAACTTAGAAATAGTAAAGTCAATTGCACTTGGCTTGCAAATTCAAAGTCCCATTTCGTTTGAAAAACAAGTGTGCTACTTTCTCGCCAAATCTCAGTCTAACAATGGTAAGATATACGCGTATGATATCAAACAAGAAAAAATTGTTTGGGAAAGTGAACATTACGTATCTATGCCTTTGGGTAATACCATCAAAATATTTCCCGATGAATTGGTTTTTACCGGAGCAAATTCCTTGTATCGAGTAGATAAAAAAACCGGAAAATCAATTGCATTCTATGATCTATTTTCCAGTCAGAATTCATATCAAGGAAACCTCCCTCAGCCTACTTACAACGATCACAATGATGTCTATGTAGGTTCTACTGGATCAAATATTTACGGATTTTCCTTAAATAACAAACGGCTCATCTGGATAAGCGCTTTGAATAAATTAGACCAAAAGGTGTATGCCAAAGATCAGGAGCTGGTATACGACTGGGATGAAAAGAAAGGACAAATCATTGCCAGAGAGTTCAAAACTGGAAATATTCGTTGGACGTATGACACCTCCGGAAAACGGGTAACTGCGATTGGCAAAAATAATAATACCTTGTTCATCGGCGTAGATAAACAGTTAATCACCCTAAATAATAAAGGTGCAGAAATCAATAAGACCCCCCTTCAGGACGAAGTCATTCCAAATTTTGGTATACACAATCGACAGCTATTTTTTGCAAGTCAAGATTTTTATCTACATTGTTACCAATTCTAAGAAATGTAAATTCAAGCAAAAAGGCCCAAGGAATCATTTCTATTTGAGTCCAAACGCTTACCTGAATAAGTAGTTGGCTTGGCCGAAAGTTTCGGAAATCTATTTGATGGAGGTTTAGTAGTAGAGTAATCATGAAACTCAAAACATTGATTTGCTTCATGGGAGTTTTCTTATGGTTGAGCAGCTGTCATAAAACGCCCGTTAAAGAATACAAAACTGAGTATTACCCAAATGGCAAAAAAAAGCAAGAGGGATACATGCTCAACAAAAAGCCCATTGGACAATGGAAGTTTTATTGGAAAAATGGTCGCCTGCAAGCGTCTCGAAATTATACCCGTCAGACTAAGCTGCGAAGTATCCCTACTGGTAAGTCGTTTGCCTATCACTATGAAAACGGAAAACTTCGTTACGAAAACTTTCTTAATTTGGAAGGAAACCTAGAAGGACTCTCCAAGGGCTACTTTAAGGATGGCAAAACGCTCCAAGCGATTTATCATTACCGCAACGGGCAAAACCACGGGGTGACCAAAATTTGGGATAAACAAGGTAAACTCTTGGTACACGACCTTTACGCCATGGGTACGCTCGTGAAAAGCTTTATCAAAAAAGACAGTACCCAATCGTCCATTGTTGTTGATCAACTCAGTAAATATAACCAGCCCTAGTCATATGAAGCAGCAAGTTTACTATTTCATGCTCACTAGCTTATTAATTGTTGCCGGATTGGGGATGCATGCCTGCCAATCCAAATCCAGTACTGAGCCTAAAGTAGCATATTATAAAAACGGAAAAAAAATGTGGGAAGGCCAGTGGGTAAACGATCGTCCTATGGGTGAATGGAAGACATATTGGGACAATGGTAACCTATGGGCCATCAAAAACTACATTGCACACCCTACAAGAGGTAGTGTGGTATCGGGCAAGGTACAACGTTTTCATTACGAAACAGGCAAATTACATTATGTTGAGTCTTACAGTAAAGATGGCTACTTAGAAGGAGTTACTAAAAGCTATCATGAAGATGGTAAAACTTTAAGTGGCTTGTACCATTATCAACAAGATAAATTACAAGGGGTAGTAAAACTTTGGGACAAACAAGGAAAACTCATCACCCACAAAGTATATGATGCTGGTAAAATCAAAGAAAATATACCAGTAAGTCAATAGTACTTTGATGCTAAAACCATTGAAAAACACCCTCTATATTTTATCATTTGCCTTACTACTCATTACCAGTTGTACGCATCAATCCATTGTCTGGAAAACCACTGGAACAAAGGTTTACGACTTTGACCCGGTGATCATTGGTCAAGAATTATTTTATAAAAACCGTGATGGTAGCATTGTAGCCGTAAATATGGCCAATGGACGAGTAAGAAAGCAACACTCTTGTCAGGTGAATCGGTCTTCTCATTTGGCGACTTACCAAGGTAAAATTTTTGTCGGCAATACAACCGGACATTTGCTCATCATCAACAAAAACCTGCAAGCCATGGACAGCTTTTTTCTCAATGCTAGCCTGAAAGGGAAGGCAGTTTTTGAGGAACAAGTGGCTTATTTTCAAGCCCAGGACACCATTCAAGGATGGATGTTGGTATCGTTTGATCTGGCCCAGCGTAAAGTACGATGGAAATGCCCCTTAAACTACGTGAGCGAGCGAACTCCCATCATCATTCAGGACAATGTTATTTTGTTGGGCTACCCATCGGTTTTTTACAAAATAGACAAACGAACCGGAAAAAGGCTTGCCCAGGTGTTTACCAATGAGGTTTTGCCTCCCGATGAGAGAAAAAAAATGTTATCAGGAAAAGCGCTACAAAAAATCCCTTTTGAAGATTATTTTGTTGGTCATTCAGGATCCAATCTATATGCCATCCATCTCAAAACCAATCGTTTTTTGTGGTATACTCCCAACGAGCGTTTGCTTCTTGCCATCATCAATGCCCACCAATGTTTTTATGTCAGTCATAGCAAAAACAGGGTGTACGCGATGGATACTCGAGATAAAAGTATTACCTGGAGCCTCCCACTGGAAAAACGACTGTTATCATATGCATCTATGGTAGATCATTCCAAACAATTGATTGTGAGTAACAATCGCCAGTTGTTGTTTATCAATAAAAAAACGGGGAAAGTACTCAAAACCCTGAATCTGGACGATAAAATCATTCCTGAGATGTTTTTGTACCGCACAAAATTATTTGTGGCAACCAAAAATCAGTCGTTATATTGTATTGATTTGTAAGTAGTTTGTAAAAAGTAAGGTTTCGTTTTCTTTAGTTGGTAGTTTTCTTTAGTCCATAGTCGATGGTCAATAGTCCATAGTAGCGCAAAGCGGTACAAATGAATCATCGCTTCGCGCAATAATCAATCATTAAAAATCAATAATCGAAAAATAAGCCGAAAGCGGAACAATGTAACAATAGAGCAAGATGCTTATGTTTCTAACTTGTTGAAATCGAAAGGTTATTTTTTCATCTTTATTAAGACTTTACCCCCCATAGAAGTAAAACCATGTTGAAACACCATTGGCTTATTTGCATCATTGTATGTTTGGGAGCTTGCCAAAACCAAACCTCCAAGGAACAATATGTTTACCAACAGCCTCATTCCAGTATTTTAGATATTGCCATTTCGCCCGATGAAAAATTGTTGGTGACTACTTCTCTAGTCCACTGTCGAGAAAATAGCTCAAGCATCATCAAACTGTAAAATAGCGTTTTAGGTATACCCTTTCCGATAGTTTGATCGTTACTACCACATTACTAACCACAACATTAAAAAATTTTGAAATACCTATCATTTATCTTGATACTAAGTAGTCTTTGGGGCTGCCAAGAATCTACCCATCAACAACGTAATAAAAAGAGCCGTCCATCTCCTCCTCAAAAAAAGAAGGCAACGCACAGTAACCAAAGGAAAATACCACTCAAAAAAGTATCCGTCAAAAATACCGTGTCGGTACCTACCAAAAAAATAACTCCACGATTGAGTATTCCTTATAATGCCTCTGATGGCCAAAAACGAGCATTACTTGCCGAAGAGGCCTACCAAAATTCCAAAGATACCCGCACCTATGGGGGTGACCCAAAAGCCAAAGCTCGAGGCGAAAAATTGGATTGCTCTTATTTCATTCGGGAGATTGAGGCCACTTTTCAATCGGAAGCAGCCCGGAAAATCAAACAACAAAAAGGCTACTTGGCTCCTCATGAATTGGTCAAATACAATCCCTTTTTTACCAATAAGCGGCTCTATTCCAACAAATTAAGTTCGCTGAGTGGTAAAATGGCCGACGTACTCCAAAAGCATGGCTTCTACAGCACCCAAGTAAGCGATATACGCTTGGGAGATTATGTGTTCATTGGCAAAGGCAAAACCCGTGACCTCAAAAGCATTGGCCACGTGATGGTCGTCAATCGCATAGATAAAGTAGGTTCACAAACTCGTTATTATTTTATAGATGCGGGCTACCGAGGCCTTAAAAAAGTAAATGGCAAACTCGTAAAAGTAAAGCGAAGTGTTCGCAAAGGCTATTACCTTACCAGCCAGGGCACCGTATGGAGCGGGAAGTATATTCGTTATTTCAAAGGAACCGGAAGAACCCAATAAACTTTTCACTTATGAAATCCATCGTTGCACAATTTATTTTGGCCTTTGCAATCAGCGCCTGTACTTACCAACCTACTCAAGCTCAGAAAATCGTCGAACCTCCCTGGACTACTACCCAGGAAATCAAGCGCTTGTACAAGAAACTAGGGCTCCAGCCCTACCTCAAATTTCAGGTTTTTCAGCGAGCCGTCTACGGGCATCGTCACCTTTATTTTCACAACAAACGCCTATTGAGCATTGTAGATTTTACTCAACCTGCTTATAAGAAAAGGTTTTTTATCATTGATTTGGTCAAAAAGAAGGTACTCTATAGAACCTACGTTGCCCATGGACTCAATTCAGGTAATTACAGCTATGCTACTAAATTTTCTAACCAGCAAGGCTCTAAGATGAGTAGTTTGGGGTTTTATAAAACCTCGGAAACTTATCGGGGGAAACATGGACTTTCGCTCAAATTGGATGGGTTGGAACCTGGAATCAACGACCGAGCCAGGAAGCGATACATTGTGATGCACGGCGCCAAATACGTAAGCGCCCGTGGGGTGGGCAGAAGCTGGGGATGTCCAGCCATTCCGCTACCACTCACCAAGTCCATCATTCACCTGATCAAAAATGGGAGCTGCTTGTTTATTTATGCCAACAACCAACAATACCTAGAGGAATCAAAATATATGTTTAAAAGTGCTTTTTGACGTTATTTCTTTCGCTCAATGGTAAACTGTACCAGTTGAATCAGAGAAGTTTTGTACTCTGAGTCGGGGAAATCACGCATCAGATCAAGCGCCTCTTTGGTGTAGCGATGCATGACATCGTGGGCATACTCAATTCCTCCACTATTTTTCACAAAACCAATCACCTCTTTTACCTTGGCTGGTTTGTGGCTTTTGTTTTTCACCAAATTGATGATATGACGTTTTTCGGAGCGAGAGGCTTGATTCAAGGCATAGATGAGCGGCAAGGTCATTTTTTTCTCTTTGATGTCAATCCCTACTGGTTTGCCAATTTCGGCCGTGCCATAATCAAACAAATCATCTTTCATTTGAAAAGCCATCCCTACCTTTTCACCAAATTGACGAAATAGTTCTACCTGATCATTGTTGAGGTTGGCCGCTGAGGCACCCACTGCACAACAAGAAGCAATCAAAGAAGCCGTTTTTTTTCGAATAACCTCGTAATACACCTCTTCGGTAATATCTAAGCGACGGGCCTTGGCAATTTGCAACAATTCTCCTTCGCTCATTTCCCTCACAGAATTAGACACCAACTTAAGTAATTCAAAGTCGTCATTATCTACGGATAACAACATCCCCCGTGAGAAAAGATAATCGCCTACCAGTACCGCAATCTTGTTTTTCCAAAGGGCATTGATCGAGAAGAAACCCCGGCGATAATTGGAGTCGTCTACTACGTCGTCGTGCACCAATGAAGCGGTGTGCAACAACTCAATCAAAGCTGCCCCCCGATATGCTTTTTCATCGATTAGTCCACCAGTACCTGCCGATAAAAACACAAACATAGGGCGCATTTGCTTGCCTTTGCGCTTGATGATATAATTCATTATTTTGTCGAGCAAGAAAACCTCACTTTTCATAAATGAGCGAAACTTGCCTTCAAAACTCGCCATCACATCTTTGATAGGGGCTTGTATTTCCTTGATTGATAATGTCATAGATGCTTCTAAAGTGCTACAAGTATACAATCAAATTGCAGATTTTGCCAATTTGGCCTGATAACTTTTCGGTACTTGCGTACAAATTATATACATTACATTATTTCAGGGAGATTTGTTCGTTTTAGAGTTGAGAGATGTTAAGATTTTGTCCAATGATGCATTTTCCCTAAATTCCTTCCACAATAATCCTCCCCTATTTTGCGTGATAAAAAGAAACCTATTTACAACTTTTCAAAAATGAAATATATGATGAAATACAAATTACGATCTATCATATTATTGGCAGTATTGGTTCCTTCGCTGGCCTGGGCCCAAAACTGGCACGTTCCTCCTCGTATGGACTACAAAACTGTGCTCGCATTTAGCGAAGGCATTGCCCGGGTAGAAAGCCACGATGGCAAATGGGGATACATCAATACCCAAGGCAAAGAAATCACGCCAGCCAAATTCGAAGATGCCAAAGATTTTTCCAATGGGATGGCCTCGGTCAAACTCAACGGCAAATTTGGTTACATCAACCGCAATGGTCAAATGGTCATTCAGCCTCAATACGACGAGGGTTTTCATTTTCGCAATGGCTTGGCCAAAGTACGCAAAGGTTTGTGGGGATTTATTGACAAAAAAAACCGCTCGGTAGTACCATTCAAGTATGCCGACTTAAACTACTTGTACAATGGAGTAGCCGCAGCCAAGCTCCGGGGTAAGTGGGGATTCATAGATCGCAAAGACCGGGCTTTGGTAAACTTCAAGTACGAGCAGGTAATGGATTTTTATGATAAAAGTGCCCAGTGGACCCCCGTAAAAAAGAATGGCAAATGGGGGTATATAGACCGTACCGGACAGGAAAAAGTACCTTTTGTTTACGATTATGCCTGGCCTTTTACTGACGGAATGAGTGGCGCTAAAAAAAGCGGAAAATGGTTGTTTATCAACAGTCAAGGGCGCGAAATGACCAAAGCCATCTATACCGAAGCGGGTTGGTTTTATGAAGGGTTGGGCAAGATTCGTCGAGATGGCCTGAGAGGATTCATCGATAAAACAGGGAAAGAAGTAATTGCCCCTCAGTATCAATCAGCGTGGCAGTTCAAGGCGGGGCTTTGTTTTGTAAAAAAAGATGACAAGTGGGGGGCCATCAACAAAAAAGGCCAAGTCGTTATTCCTTACAAATATGATTTTGCCTATCAGTTTTACGAAGGATTGGCTAGAGTAAAACTCAACGGAAAACGAGGATTTATCAACAAAAAAGGGACTTTGGTTTTTCCTTGCAAATTCGAGAGCACCAGTGCATTCAAGCAGGGCTATGCCCCTGCCAAGCTCGATGGAAAATGGGGTATTCTGAAAAACCCACTCAAAAAATAAATCACTGATTATCAAATAACTGTATTGTCAAATTGTTGGATAGTGTATCACACCACAATTTGACAATATAGCTATTCATTGCCTTAGTTCACTTCCAATACTTCCACTACATCCCCAGTCTTGATTACCCCGTTGGTTTCTTGCAATAGGTTTTGCCCAAACAAAATTTTCGTCCCTTCCATGCGGTACTTCGCTAATGTTTTCAGAGGTTCTTGGCCTTTTTCTCCAGTGGCTTGGTCTATAGTAGTAAACACACAACGTGCACAAGGTTTTACCAGATGAAAAACCACCTCTCCTACTTTGATTTTTTTCCAAGCATCTTCAGCATAAGCTGCGGTGCCCGATACCACCAAGTTGGGCCGAAAGCGATTCATAGGTACGGGCTCTTCCAGCCGTGCATTGAGATCGGCCAACGATGCTTCCGAAATCAGCAAAAAAGGGTAGCCATCCGAAAAACTCGTGATATGGTTGTTCAGGTTATACGCTGTTTCTACCAAACGATTTGTGTCATTGGGCATATACATCAGTTGCAAAGGAGTAGACAGATAGTCCGAAAACCATTGATTGGCCACCTGGCTTACCTCTAGAGCTGCACATTTGTCTTTCCATATTTTTACTTGGCTAGATACACCCTGGTTTTCGGTCAATCCGATTTGCAAGGTATCCATCCCTGGTGCATTCAATATCAAGGCATCTTTGGTGACCTGCAACCGTACCAGGGCCAGCTGAGGATACTTTCGCTGGGTTACAAACGTCCCATCTAGTTCGGTGAGCATCCAACGGCGATCGAGCTCAAGTCCTCGGTTTTCTACTGTGGCAGTGTCTAGTTCAATACCTTGCAGTGACTTGATCGGATAAGTATGAAGATTGGTCAATGTAATTTTCATGATAACAGCATTTTCTTAGTAACCTTTTCAAAAGTATCAAAAAAGCGTGAGGCTTGTGGTATCTCAACTCAGATTTATTAGGCAAAATATGGACTGGATTCTAGCAAAAAACCTCTTTTTTCTACCAAATTTTTATTCTTCCTATATTGTCTTCTCAAAACCTCATTTCATCCTTGGTTTCTTCTCTTCTTTTTTTGATATAAAACACTTTAACCTTGGTATAATAGTACCAAACATATATAATAAAGCACGTATGGACTAGTAAAGCCATATAATGAAATTTAAGCCTCTATTATTTATGAAACAAACGTTTACTCCCATTCATCTTTTGTATCTAAGGAGCCTCCCGTACTCTTGCCTTATCGTATTGCTCACATTTCTGAGCTTTAGCGTACAGGCTCAAACCAGAACCCATCGCGTAGAAGGAAACTCAGGTGCCATCATCCACCTTACCGAAAGTAGTAAGTATCAGGAAACCAAACGGGCAAATGGCATTGGTTATTATTCGGCCAAGGTAAAATTTACCGTACACCATATCGATGGCAGTACTCAATATAAAGGGTTTTCGCTTACCAACCATCAGCCTCCCCAAGCATTGAACTTCAGTTTCAGAGCCTACAACGACCAGGGTACCGTATTTACCCAAAGTAATGCCTACGTAAGTATCAATAGTAACAAAGAGTACACTTATAACATTTCTTTCAAGAGTGCCAAGCCGGTGAAGTCTACCCGAGTAAGTAGCATCAAGGCGCGCTATGAAGCATCGGGCAATACTACCAATCAAAAGCAATTGATTGATCAATATTATGCATCGGTAACCAACCTCAACAAACATTTACAAGCGCTTAATTATTTGCATTACAATGATCCTGACCAATTGAAAGAGGTACAAAATAAGTTACACGACATTCACCACAGTCTTGATCAAATCCAAAATCATCATTTTACTCAAAACTTAAAGTTGGATAAAAAAGATCCAGCCAATTTTCGCAACAAACTGTCTCGTTTGCAAAACCGACTCAACCAGGCAGATACTAAATTTCATCAGGCCGAAACCCATTGGCATGAATTGTATTACAAGAAGTTTTTGAATACTGGACAGGCTCGGTATTTGGACTTGGCCATTGCTCAAAATCCTCGATATGCCCCTCCTTATGTAGAAAAAGCTTCTATAGCGTTGAAAAACAATCATCCAGAAGAAGCCCTGCACCAGTTGGAGGACTTGGACCAAAACGTACGGACTACTTCTTCTTTGGTAAGCAGTGCGATTCGTGGGGTATACCAAAATATTTTTGATTATTACATCACTCAGGGGAACCGTCAAGGGTTTTATCGTGATAAAATCAGGTGTTACCAGAAAGCACAAGCACTGTGTGGTCGCCCTAGAGCCAGCATTACCAATTGTCAGGGGAAAACCCAAAGGTTGATTGCGCAAACCAGGACCCAGCATTATCAAAATCACCTGCGTAAATTTGATAATTTGTTGCAGCAGGCCAATTTTTCATCGGCCTATCAGCGATTGCAACAAGCCGAACAATTTCAACAACAATTTGGACGACAAATCCCTAATCGACACGGGGTTTTGTATCAAAAGTTATACAACCGAATTGTTCAAAAATCTCAAAACCAGGTAAATAATCGCAATTACCAACAAGCCCTTCGGCAGCTTCGTTTGGCCGAAGACATTGCCGCCCAACAGCAACAAGTAAACCCTACGATGAATTATCGTCAAGTAAAAACGGCGGCTCACAGTGGTATTTTTGACCAAAATATACAGCACAGTGCGCAGGCAGTGGCTACGGGTAACTTGCAAAACGCAGCTGAACTTTTACGCTCGTCGCGTCAATATTATCAGCAAAACCGCCAGTTTATGCAGAATGCGGGGCAAAAACAACAAAAATTGGATCGCCAATACCAACAATTGATTGCCAAGGTGATTCAAAGAGGGCAAAATGCCAACCTCCAAAAAAGGCCTGCCCAAGCTTTGAAACAATTTCAACTGGCTACAGACCTACTCAATGATGTGCAAACGAGTCTATTTAATAAAAATCAGTACGTGCATGACATTCAGTTGGGACTGGCTCGAGCATACGTGGGGATGGCCATTCAAGAAAATGGGCAAAAAAATTACCGCGCTTCTTTGAAACATATTGGCTTGGCTGAAGGTGCCATACAAAGGGTAAACAATGCCAACGAAACGGCTCTGATCCAAAAAGACATCGTTTTTTATAAAAAAGATGCCATTCAGAAACTCATTCAATCGGATATTAATGATGCTTACGCGGCACTCAAAGTAGATGATTTGGACAAAGCGCAGGAGTTGTCTCAGGAAATTCAAATGTTAGTGGCCAAGTATCAATATCGTTTGGAAGAAGATCAAACCATGAGCCGTCGATATACCATTTTGAAGAAGGCCATTCAAGACAAAGAATGTGAACTGAACCAAAAAAGTTATGATCAGTTGCTTGGGCAAGCCCGAAGTCAGTTTGACAACCAAAAATTCATCGAGGGCTGGGATCTGCTCGATCAGGCCATTGCCAAAGCTCAAGCCAACGCTGCTTGTGGTATCAAAGATCAAATCGCTCAACAACTCAAGACCCGTTACAAAAATGCCCGAAAATATGCTTTAGATTGGATAAAACTCCGAAGATTGGCCAACCATGGCCCTGACCGCCAGTACGAGCAGGCCATTCAGTTTTTTCAGCAGGTGGCCCGAAACTACCAGCAGTTTAACCTTAAAATCTTTGGCATTGAGCAACCCAGTCTGAAAACCTACTTGAGCGAAACCATCAATGCTTCGTTTTGGGCTTATGGCACGGTTTATTTCTTAAAAAAACAAGATCACACCTTTGCCAATGAGCTCATCAATAAGTACATCAATCGGGTAGCTCACAAAGATGGCATCCGAAAGCTGGCCAATCAAGTAGCTCAGGTAGACTTTGGCCTGGACACTAAACGGATGGAAAGAAACCGTTGCAAAGCTTTTTTGGAAACTTATCACTTACCTGGTGAAAGAAAGGTAAAGAAAAGAGTAAGATGGTTCAAAAAGGCTTATTGTAAGCGATGGAATCGTTTGCGTAGAGAAAAATCTTAGGACAAGCTTAAGTTTTGCCTTTGAACACCCCACAAAATTCATAGTGAAGTAGTATTTAATTGCGAAAAGTCCAGTTCTTTTTATTGAGCTGGATTTTTTTTATTTGTATAATAAGTTTTGCGGTTTTATGATGGTCGTTTGATTGTTAATGATTAATTTCTCACTTTCGCAAATGTAATAATTTATTATTCCGCCTTCGACTCATTTTTCGATTGTTGATGATTGATTTTTAATGATTGATTATTGCGCGAAGCGATGATTCATTTGTATTATTACATTGTTCCGCCTTCGGCTCATTGCTGCATTGCTAAATGGTTGCGCGAAGCGATGATTCATTTGTACCGCTTTGCGCTACTATGGACTATTGACCATCGACTATGGACTAAAAAAGGCTACGAACTACCAACTCCGAACTACTAAA
>CALDJV010000171.1 GCA_937899305.1 uncultured Cytophagaceae bacterium | reverse complement strand
TTCTTTAATCGATATTATTTTGCTTAACTAAACGACATTGGGCTACAGCTTTGCCAACGGCTAAAAAGCAACGAAGTGTAGCGAAGAGGAATAAAACTAAACCGGACAGTTATTGCGGACACGTTCCTAAACCAAAAGAAATTTCTATGAAAAAAGTGATCATTGTTTTGACGTTGCTAAGTGTGTTCTGCTCTCAGGTATTTGCTCAACGTGAATTATTACCCAAGGGAAAATGGGTTCATTATCGTCAGGTGGTAGAGCTGGGCGAAATGACTCAATTACATTTTGTAAATAGTACTACGGTCATATCTACTTCATTGAAGGTTTATGATCAAAAAAAGGAACCCATATCTACCCATTTTACCATTGATACATTTGCCGTAAGCAAAAAGACTGGTAAGTTATTGTTGGTGTACAAAGGGAAAGGAAAACAAAACCAGTGGTATACCCTTTATCTGTACCGTTGACTGAATAAAAATGAATTGCAACTGCATACCGCGGATTGGTTCGATATCAAAAATAGACGAGATGCATTACAGAGGTTTGCAAAAACTGGAAAAGAGCAAAATGTGAAAAAACAGGCTAAAACTGCTGTAACCCGCACTTCTCTTTATGATTCGGGTATGGTGTGGCGCAGCGATCAATTGTATCAGGAATTGAACCGTTTACCAACCTTACCTGAACCAGATAAAAATCAATTGATTTTCTTTTATAATAGGTGCTTGGCATTATGCTAGCAAAAAAAGAATCAGACATTCATCAGTGACTCGATGACGAGTATATATGGCGTTCATTATTTGTTCGAGCGCGCACTCATCGAAAAAGGGTACAATCCTTTTATTTCTTTTAAAATGATCAGTAAAGCGCTTGATAAACATGAAAAAGACATCAAGCAACTGCAAAAGAAGCTATGGAGCATTGTTCTTAGGAATCGTTAGACAATTTTTGTGCGTCTTTTCAATAAAAATAAGAACTATTTTCATTTCATTCGTTATCATTACATGTTCACCTAATAAAATGGATCTATGAAAAAAACACTTTCTATTGTTTCGATGATGGCATTCTTGGTCTTATGGAATGCAAATCTGACCCAAGCCCAAATAAAAAAATTACCCAAGGGTAAATGGATGGCCCAGATGGGGATGGGAGGAATGGGAGTAAAACTTGAAATGAATTTTGTGGGGAAAACCATTGAGATGGATGTGGTCATGAACGGCAAAAAACAAAAAGAGAAAACCGTTATATTGGAAGTACTGGCCAGTGATGTAAAGAAGAAAAAAGGGAAAATATTGCTGAAGGAAAAAGGCAAGGATCGTTATGGAGTGGCTTTGTTCAAGCAACTCAACAAAGGCGAGATTGTGATGTTGCCGCCTGATTCTAACCTGGATAACCGGGAGCAAGCCGAAAAGTTTTACAAAAATGCAGAAGAAAACCTCCGGAAAGAAATGGAAAGCAAGCTGTCTGGCAATAAAGTGAAGGTAGATATGTATGAAGTAGGCTTTGTTTTTCGTACTGAGGCTCGTATGAAAGAACTCAAGAGCCTACCCGATATGCCCGAATTAGATAAAAAAGGAGTACTTGACTTGATGGACGCGATGGTAGAGGTGTACAAAGAGCCTAAAAATGCGCCTTTGTTAGGCAACCCCATGGGAAGCTTGCGTTTGATGGAGCAATTGTTTATCAAAAAAGGGTACAATCCTTTTAACTCTTTGGCTACAATGATGAAGGGACAAATGAAGTTTGCTCAGGACGATGATGTCCAGAAAAAGTCGTTGGAAATTCAGAATCTGGTGCGCAAACACCTGCCACAAAAGAAATATTAATTGACTGATGTCCCTACTACCTTATTTTCAGTGGTCTCGACAAGAAGAGGCCACCGAAATTGGGGTATTTACCAGCCCGCTGCCTCAAGCAATTCAGGATTGGATCAGAAGCCCAGCGTTGAGATGGTGAAGGATTATTGTGTTGGGTAAAAGTGAAGAAATGGGGATCCTTTTTCATAGAAATTGTAGCATTATTTGTGGAATATCTCCTAAAACCGAATACCATTGATTATTTTTTATTGAGGTATTAGGCGAGGTCAAATGTCCTGAAAATAGAAAGAAAAGCTTTTTTTTGTGCTTTTGAGTAACAAAAGAGACAAACAAAGTTTTATTTTTCGGTGAAGTTTAGGTGAAACGATTATTGTTTTTTTAACAGATAATCTCTATGTTTGACTCATTCAAAGCTGTGCTATAGCCAATTTACGGGCTGATGCTGTTTCAATAAGCAAGCTGTTTTTAAAAAAAGTTGATTTAGTATGAGATTACTCACTGCAACTGCATTACTGGTATTGTCGTGGTTTACATTTAGTACCCACACTTACCAAAAGAAAGAAAATAAGGAAAAGAAGGGGGATAAAACACCAAATAAAGCAAATCAAAATATAATCCTGAGTAATATGTCTGAAACCGATGTTCAAAGCGAATTTTACGCTTTCAAACTCAAAGCCCTTGATGGCAACACTGACGTAAACTTTTCTCAATTTAAAGGCAAAAAAGTCCTGATCGTAAACGTAGCCTCCGAATGTGGCTTCACTCCTCAATACAAACCTCTACAAGAACTCCACGAAAAATACGGTGATAAGATTGCTGTTTTAGGATTCCCAGCTAATAACTTTGGGAGCCAAGAGCCAGGTAACAATGAGCAAATCGCTACATTTTGCAAGAAAAATTACGGTGTTTCATTTCAAATGTTTTCAAAAATTTCAGTCAAAGGTGGCGATCAACATGCCCTCTACCAGTGGTTGAAAAAAGAGTCGGGCAAAGAACCCAATTGGAATTTCTGCAAGTATTTGCTGGACGAAAACGGCAAAGTACTGAAATTCTTCCCTTCTTCGGTTGACCCAATGGGCGAAGAAATTGTAGCCTCTCTGAAGTAATTCAGAAAAAAATATTTTATGATATTGAAGATGCCAACTTAAGCCAATTCCTGGTTTTTCGGTTGGCATTTTTATTTACCTTTACACTATGGTTAAACACTGGATTTCGGCATTTCGCCTACGTACTTTACCACTGGCTTTGGCTAGCATTGGCATGGGCAGCTTTTTAGCGGGCGCGTATGATTTGTTTCGTCTTAAAATATTTTTGCTGGCCGCTTTTACAACCATTTTCTTGCAGATACTTTCCAATTTAGCCAACGACTATGGCGATAGTATTCATGGAGCCGATAGCAGTGACCGAGAGGGCCCACAAAGAGCAGTGCAATCGGGTAAAATAACCCGTCAGGCCATGTTACGCGCAATGCTGGTATTTGGTGTGTTATCGCTGGTATGTGGTGTAGCATTATTGCGTGTGGCCATTGATAGCTGGCAAACTTTCTTTTTCTTTTTGGGTTTGGGAGTATTGTCTATCATTGCTGCCATTACCTATACCGCGGGCAAAAAACCTTATGGTTATGCAGGTTTTGGAGATATTTCAGTCGTCATTTTTTTTGGTTGGGTAGCCGTACTGGGTACGTTTTATTTACACGCCCATTTGTTTCATTGGACGTTATTACTTCCTGCAACTACTTGTGGATTGTTTGCCACTGCGGTATTGAATGTAAACAACATTAGAGACATAGAATCGGACCGAAAAGCAGGTAAAAAATCCATTCCGGTACGCATTGGTCGAGCGCGAGCCGTGATTTACCATTGGGTTTTATTGAGCTTGGGCTTGTTATGTGCCTTGGGGTATGTATTGGTTCACTTCCAGAGTGCTTATCAACTAATGTTTTTAGTTATTATACCATTATTGTGGGTGAATGCCCGAGCGGTAAAACAGAAAACAGAAGCCGCTCAATTAGATCCTTACCTCAAACAAATGGCATTGACCACCTTGGTTTTTGTGCTCACTTTTGGTTTGGGCCAACTCTTGACATAATTCACGGTAGTACCTGACAAAAATCATATTTTTCTGCTCGGTTTTTTGACTATATTTACTGCATAAGTGAAGCGGAAAAAATAAATTGAGCCAATATTACAAAGTATCTTGTGGTCAGACGAGTCTAAAAAATGAGCTAATAGCAGCGCTATTGGTGCTATTTTTTGACGAAGTATTACTGCAAGAGATAAAGTATAGTGGCACAAGTTATTTTAGTAGATTCACTAAAATCAATCTTTTTTGCCAAATCAAATAAGAAAAATACTTATGAAAAAAGTACTTGTGCCTACCGACTTCTCAGAACAAGCAGGAAATGCACTCAAAGTAGCCAATAAAATAGCTCAAAAATCGGGCTGTGAGGTGATATTGATGACGGTGATAGAGCCTACCAAATCGTTTTCCAGCACCAGTGATGTATCAAGTATAGAAGACAGCATAGAACAAAAGTACATTCAGTATTTGGTAGAGAATGCCGAAGGTCGTATGCGCAAGCTTATGAATGAAGTTGAGTTTGCCAATACCAATTGTACCACTAGGGTAGAGATCGGAAACATCTATAAGGCCATTACCGAAATGGTGATGAAAGAAAATGTGGACATGCTGATTATGGGTACGCAAGGCTCGAGTGGCCTGGATGAGATTTTGATTGGTTCCAACACCGAAAAAATTGTACGTACTGCTACCTGCCCAGTACTCACGGTGAGAAACGCTCCAGAGAGTTTCAACGGTGAACATATTGTATTTGCTACCAGCCTCAAAGAAGAGCAAATACCATCTATCCATAAATTACAAACCTTTCAAAAGTTATTTGATGCCCACATTCACCTATTATATGTGATTACCCCGGCTGCTTTCAATACCACCCGAGAAATCAATCAATTGAAAGATAACTTTGTAAAAAAAGCAGGTTTAGAGAATTACACTTTCCATGTGTACTCTGAAGCCAATGAGGAGTCTGGAATTTTGCATTTTACCGAAGACTTTGGCGTTGATATGATTGCGGTGGCTACCCATCAACGCAAAGGATGGCGACATTTCTTCTCTGGTAGCATTGCCGAAAACATTGTTAACCATGCTCGAAAGCCGGTGTTGACCTTTAATATGAAGTAATACAATGACCCGCAAAAGTTAGGTTACTTGTAATGAGTAACTTGACTTTGACGTGGTTTATAAAATGTAGTCTTGACTGCTTATTGTCGGGATTCGGCTCCGGCCTCTTTGACTTTTTTCTTCTTTTTCACCTTTATTTTTTTCTTTTCTACCTTTTTGGGCGTAGGTTTTTTCTTGATGATGGTGATCTTGGTGATTTTTGGAACCTTGGCAGGCTTTTTCTTCCGCTTTTTGAGCGTATGTAGTTTGGAGCGCAACTTAGATTTAAGTAATGCCTTCCTCAAATTATCAGTAGCATCTTCAGTTTTTTTGACCTTGGTAGTAGAAGAGCTATTGGTCACTACTTCTACGATGTTGCTTACTTCCACTACTTTTTCGGTTACTTTGGGGGTAGGTGGAGTAGGTGGTGGATTGTTTCTTACGTGAGGAGGAAACAGATGGGGGGAGGGACGTTCACCTACCGAACCTCTGAGTGCCCTGATACTCACCAAATCAAAACCTGGTGAAGCGCCTCTATTATCTAATCCCAAAATCTTTACGGCAACTACTGGTTCTTTGAATCCAATGTCGGCCAAATCAAACGACGTTACTTTATCGTCTTTAGCACGTCCCAGATATACATAGTCTTTAGCATTGGCACTTACCCAAACCGCTGCTTGGTCACCAGCGCGCCCTACTTCTTCTATAAATAAATCATCTTGATTGGGAGCATCAATAATGGTATTGTCAGTAAATCCTACTGTAATGTAACTGCCCTTGGGTAAACTCACAAAATGATCGTTGTTGCCCAACACATCCTGGGGGCGCATTCTGAGTGGGTAAATATCTCCTCTACCTCCATAAAAGTACTCGTACCTTGGGTTGGCATGGCTGTAGTAGGCTTCAAGTATCACATCAGCGTACGCCCTGCTTTCTTGAGCATGTACCAGTGATGGTATAAAGCCATATACACATATCCATAAGCTATTGAACCAAAGTTTTTTGAGTAACATAAATGTATGTGGGGTATTATCGAGTAATTTTAATTTACTAAAAAGACAGTCTAATGACAAGATAAGACGCATCTTTGTACCTAAAATCGTTTAAACCCTTCAAAGTCAGTAATTTATTGTGATTTGTAAACGTCCTCCAATCCCTTTATCTTGCAATGATACCTTAGAAACGCATAAAATAATCAATACTTATCCTTTGTGTTTTTTTTACAAAAGATTAACAGGTTTTGTTGGAAGTAACTTGAATATGGACAAAAATAATTCCCAGAATAAAGATGCGAAATCGCAAAATAGACGCGATTTCCTAAAAAAAGGTGCAATGGTTACCTTGGCTGCGTCGTCAGGAGCTGTTTTGTTAGACAGCTGCGGAAGCCCTGTCGAGAAGGCCAAAACGGTGAATATACAGCCTACCTCGAGTAAAAAATATCAATGGAAAATGTCTACTACCTGGCCTCCTAAGTTTCCCGTATTGGGAGAGGGGCTGGAACTCATGGCCCAGTGGATCAAAGATGCTTCAGCCGGGCGAATGGAGATCAAAGTATATGGAGCCGGTGAGCTCAATCCAGCGTTGGAGTGCTTCGACGCAGTAAGAGAAGGAGCGGTTCAAATGGCCAGTGGAGTTTCCTATTATTGGTCAGGAAAAGTACCGGCAGCTCAGTTTTTTGCTGCTATCCCATTTGGAATGAACGCCCAACAAACCAATGCCTGGATCATCAATGGAGGGGGCTTAAAACTCTGGGAAGAATTGTACGCTGAGTATGGTTTGGTACCTTTTCCGGGGGGGAATACTGGAGTACAAATGGGAGGATGGTTTCGCAAGGAACTGAATAGCCTTGAAGACCTCAAAGGACTTAAAATGAGAATGCCCGGCCTGGGTGGGAAGGTGTTGGATAAAGTAGGAGCCAAAGTAGTGTTAAAGCCTTCTACCGAATTATACATCAGTTTGGAACGTGGCATTATAGATGCGCTGGAATGGATTGGGCCTTACCATGACTACAATATGGGGTTTTATAATGTAGCCAAATATTATTATTACCCAGGATGGCACGAACCAGGCCCCATGCTCGAACTCATTGCCAACCAGCAAGCGTTCAATGCTTTGCCATTAGACCTAAGAGAAATCATTCGCACTGCGGCCATGCGTTTATCGCTTTGGACTTTGGGTGAGTTTGAGGCCAAAAACAATACTTATCTGAAAAAACTGGTAAAAGAGGAAGGAGTGAAGCTAAGAAAATACCCTGCTGATGTGATGAAGGTATTGAAAAAATACTCGAAGGAGGTTGCAAACGAACTGGCCAATAAAAATGCCCAAACTAAAAAAATCTATGCTTCTTACGATCGTTTCCGACAAGACATCAGTGCTTGGTCTAAGGTAACTGAACAAGCCTATTACAGCGATATACAAGGCCAATAAAATTAGACATGAAACCAATGCGTCATATGAAAAAAATATTCCACTGGGGCTTATGCTTAGTATTTGCGAGTATGGTCTTACAAGCAAGCGCTCAGCCCGCCACCCAATTGTATTTGGCTAAAATAAAGGTGAAATCTTCTGGGGTAAAAATCGGTAAATTTCAAAAAATCAGCCAATTCAAAGGATACAATAACCAACCTCATTTTGCGGCCAACGGCAAAGTAGTGTATTATACGGCCAACCAGGGAGGGAAGCAAACCGATATTTTTGCCTACCAGGTAAAGTCGGGTAAAACAACTCGGTTGACCAATACCCAAACGAGCGAGTATTCGCCTACCCTCATGCCCGATGGACAGCATTTTTCCTGCATCATGGTAGAAGCTGACGGCACTCAAAGATTGTGGAAATTCCCATTGAAAGGCCTATTGAAAGCTGGAAAACCTAGTTTGGTATTGCCTAACATCAAGCCAGTGGGCTATCACGCCTGGGTAAACCAAGATGCTTTGATACTGTTTGTGCTCGGGGATAAAAATAAACCCAATACTTTGCAAATGGCCTCTGCCAAAAATGATCGAGCCAAGGTGGTTTTTGAGCAGATTGGTCGTTGTTTTGGTAAGTTACCCAAGCAAGCGAATACAATGAGTTTTGTGCATAAACCCAAAAATGGCCAATGGACGATCAAGCAGCTCAATACCAACACCCAGGCTCAGACTGATATTACGCCTACGCTCAAGGGAAGTGAGGATTACGTTTGGACCAAAAATGGGGGCATCATCATGGGACAAGGTGCCAAGTTGTTTCTCTGGAAACCAGGGAAGGCCTGGAAAGAAATCGCGGATGTGAGTACCAATGGAATAAAAAAAATTACCCGGCTTGCAATTAATCCTCAAAATAATTTGTTGGTAATTGTAGGCCAATGAGCTATCTTAGAATAATTCTTGAGGCTGAATTACAAGTTAAACCCAAAGCTTTTTAATGAACTCATGATGAAACATATCAACAAAATCTTATTACTGGTTTCGCTATTTGTTGTAGCGGCTGGTTTTGAAGTCAAACACCCCAAAGAGGCGCCCAAAGTTCCTGGCCTGATAAAAAAAGAGAGCCCTTATTCGGTGAAGAAAACCGCAGAGAAGATGGTGAAAATACTAAAAAACAAAGGGTTGACGGTTTTCAATACAATCAATCACACCAAGGGAGCCAAAGGAGTGGGGATGGATTTGCGTCCTACTACTTTGATTATTTTTGGTAACCCCAAAATGGGAACCAAGTTGATGCAGTGTGACCAACGAATGGGGTTGATGTTACCAATGAAAATTTTGGTATGGAAAAACAAAAAGGGCAAGGTAATGCTGGGATATACTGACCCGATGCATTTCAAAGAAAAGTTTCAATTAAAGGATTGCAATGGAATATTGACCAAAATGAAAGGAGCCTTGAACAAGCTGACCAATGTGGCGATTAGTTCGTAGTTTTTCTTTAGTTGGTAGTCCGGAGTGAGTAGTTCGTAGTTTTTTTAGTTTTAAAGTCCACAGTCGACGGTCCATAGTCCATAGTTTGATAATTGAACGAAACGTGAAAAGAGATCCTTCCTTCGTCAGGACAAGAATGAAAAATGATACGTCGCTTCGCGTAGCCATTTAACAATGAGCGCAGCGGAACAATGTAACAATAGAAAAATCTAGTAATATACTACCTTTTCACTCCCCTCAGAAACTTATCCAGGGGCACCCAGCCATAAAACTGGAGCCCCATCAAAACGCTTTGAATGCCTTTATCAGCGGCATTGGCCCGCTCTATTCTATCCATTGCCCCAGTTAAATGGGCAGCAATTTGTTTGTGGGTATTGTATAAAATCCCCATTCTAAAATGTCCTATTTTTTGCCCCTCCATATTATATACGTCTAATATTTCCAGGTTTTCGCTGGCAATCAAATAAGCCACTTGCTGATGATTGCTGGTCAAATACACCGATTTTTTATCATCAATGTAAGCCACTTTTTGCTGGGCTTGATTGTACAAGAAACGTGGAGAAGACTGGGCCAACAACGAAAAAGCAGATCCCATTAAAACAATAAATAGAATGGACTTGAGCATTTTTGATTTGATTGATTGGCCTAAAAATAATAAAAAAGCAGATGATTGTGAACAACCACCTGCTTCGTTTTACAATGTTTTGTGAAAATGAAACCTAACGTATGATATTGATCCGACCCCATTTCTTAATCAAGGTTCCCGGACTTCTGACGTCTTCGTAAATGGCTCGCCAGACATAGGTTCCGTTGGGCGATTCTACTCCGTGGGCAGTGCCATCCCAACCAGTATCGTTTTGAGATCTAGAGATATAAATCACCTCTCCCCAACGGTTGAATACTCTAAAGTCGAGATTGAAGAAGCCTTTCCCAAAGATCGATAGATTATCGTTGACTCCATCGCCATTGGGTGAAAATGCAGTTGGAACGAAAAATTTGACCTCACACACATCTTGTACCACGATCGAGTCTATCACAATACAACCTGGGGTATACTGAATGGTGGCAGTATAAGTACCTGCCGCATTTACCGTAATCTGGTTGGTCGTGGCTCCGGTACTCCAGGTAACGAGTTGGGCAGTATTGGTCGTGTCTCCGGTGAGGGTGAGCGTTTCTCCATCATCGACACATATAAAAGCCTGTTTTTCCAGCCCCAGGGAATTGGCCGTGGGTTGGGCTGGGGAGACGCCTATACTGGTTTCTGGTTTGGTACCCGAGGTTACGTTGATGGTGGCCGAAGCAGTACAAGCTCCCCGAGTAACCGTAAAAGTATAGCTGCCTATTTGGCTCACGGTAATGGTTTGGGTGGTAGCTCCAGTACTCCAAACATAAGAATTGAATCCTGCGCCAGCATCCAAAGTAATCGAGTCACAGACGACTTGGTCAGTATCTACGTTTAAAATGATGGTGTCTACTGGGATGGTAAAATTGATGGTAGTGTCACACCCAGCATCGTTGGTGGCCAACAAAGAATAAGAAGAGTCGGCAGTAGTTCGTACGGTAAAAGTGGTGTTGGGACCAGATTGAGTAGAACCGTCAGGTAATGTCCAGGTATAGGAAGCAATGTTGTTGGGCCCCGTGGCGGTGAGCACTACTGCCGAACCACTACAAGAGGGGTTGGGGTTACCAGAGGCCGAAATGGGTACTTTGGTGACATTGTAGCCTCCCGAATAAATATAACTTTTATCGTCACCATAGCCTTGGGCATATACCAACGCATTTTGAGCTCCAGTAAGGGTTACCTTACTAAAAATCCCACTAGGGATCAGGGTAGCCAAATCTATGGTGGCATGTACATAATCAGTACATACGGTATATTGGGTAAACGACGCTGCAGGGATGGCTTGCCCATTCAATTCCAGGCCATTTTGGCTGCCATCAGGGGTGATAATTGTCACAAATCGATTGGTGATGTTGGTAGTACCTGCCAGTGTATCTATTGGAAAAGCAACCTCATCAACGCCTTGTTGTACATGTTTTAGCACGACCATCGCTGGCCCGCCTATTGCTGGGGTGGAACCATTACAGGCATTGCCTCGGAAAAATTGAGTGATTTGGACTGGCGAACTGGTCTCGATACACACTGGTTCGGTCAAACCATTCAATAGCACCGATTGTCCCTTGCCTACAGTAGTGGTTTGTACACTGTCTACCGAAATGGTAGTACCATCGGTAGAGCCCACAATTTTCACTGAATAATTGGTAGCACCTCCCGCACCAGGAACGGTGAAAAAACGGGTTCCCCAGGTTTCAAATGGCATCATTTGATTGACCATCAGGTTGGTAGAGGTACACCCTTCGGCCGCAGTTTGCCCTCCCGAAAATACAATAATGGGCTTACAGGCTTGTACTCGATAGCTATCCAGGCTATTGGCTCCAGTAATGGTATGGGTTTGGCCTTGAGTAAGAGTTACGGTGGTGGCAGTGCCTCCTGAAGGAGTCAGAATCACATCAGTAGCATCGGTAGTGGCTACTACTACAATGGAGGAATTTTGGTCAGAGGTATTGACGATGTAATCGCTGAAATTACCTACAATTGATTGGGTCCAGTTTTGAGTAGAGTTATGAGGAAATACAATTGTTCCATCCAGACTTGAGGGTGTACCACCAGTTTGGGCATTCAATAACGTAACACTTACGTTGCGATCAGCAGTCAGCCTAAAACCCAGGTTTTCGGTAGCACCAGCGGCACTTCCAGTAGTAATGTTGGCAATGGGTATGTCAATGAACCCCGCACGGTCGGCTGTAATGGCCTCGTTGATGGTCGTGAAACCAGCATTGGCGGGCATGGTAATTTCTACGTTGGCCACCGAATCAGATACGATCATCACCCTCAAAGAGGTAGCACCAGTATGAGGAGAAAACGCAAACCAGAATTCCGAACCTTCGGTAGCATTCTGGGCTTGGGCCGATGAAAAAGAAATAATAGCAAATACTGCCAACAACCAGCAGTATCTCAATGATTTGTATACTTTTTTCATGTGGGGTATATTCATTCCTTGATTATTTTATTCAAAATCAGAGTAGAAAAACTAATTCCTAGACATACTCTAAATGGGTTTTAACACTATAACCGACTTTCCGCACGTGTGTTTCTAAAAAATATTAATTAGCTAACACTTTGT
>CALDJV010000170.1 GCA_937899305.1 uncultured Cytophagaceae bacterium | reverse complement strand
AGTGACTCAAAAAGGACATGCAATCTTGGGAACCCATCAGTTCGAAGTGCGATAATTGAAAAGTTATAAATCATAGAGAGCTCGGTTGCAGTAATTGTAATCGGGCTTTTTTATTATAAAAATGCGGAGGTTAATGCGCTACCCGCCGGCTTCTTGTACCCCTTCCTTGGTAGTTCGCTTACGCTTGACCACATGCCGAGCCAAAATGCGTTCATTTTCTCGCTGTACCATTTCGGTTTTTTTAATGGCGTAAAGTTGATCTTGAGCCTGTTTGGCGGCTTTTTCAATGTCTACAATCGGTGCTGGGTAATCTTTACCAATGTAACACTGATAAAAAGTTTGTTCAATGGCGGTGATCTTTCTTGGGTCGTGAATAATACCCGAAGGAATGGTATTAAGCTCGGGTACCCATTTTTTGATAAATTTCGCTTCGGGGTCGTGTTCGCGAGATTGTTTTACTGGATTGTATACCCGAATGGTATTGACCCCAGTAACCCCGGCTTGCATCTGAAACTGCGGAAAGTGAATGCCTGGTTCGTAATCCAGAAATTGCTGCGCCAAATAATAAGCCCCAGCTTGCCAAGGTTGCCACAAATGATGGGTAAGGAATGAGACTACCATTGCCCGCATCCGGAAATTCAAATAACCCGTTTCTTTGAGACACCGCATACAAGCATCCACGATGGGGTAGCCCGTTTGCCCATTTTTCCAAGCTTCAATGTAGGCTTCATTTCGCGGTTTTTTGAGTTTTTGATAACCATCATTCACTGACTCAAACTCTATGCGTTCCTCCATTTCAAATTTTTGGATAAAATGGCAATGCCAATGCAAGCGACTCAAAAATGCCTGGATATTTCGTTTATTTTTAGAGGATTTGGCCAGTTGATTTTGGCAATGTTGGTACACTTGTCGTATGCTTAGGTTGCCCCAGGCCAAATAAGGGGACAAGCGGCTGCAGTTTTTGCGGCTGGCCTCGGGTTTCGATAGGTTTTGGATGTATTCGCTGACTCGTTTTTGGGTAAAGGTACGGAGGTATTTTTGGGCACTGCGGTTTCCAGCTGGTTGGTAGCTTTTGGGGTAGAGGTGAATCTTCTGCCCAGTGACATAATCAAACAAGAAGGCAAAGTCGGTTACCTCAAAATCTACTGTTTGAAGCTTGTCCAGGTCGGGAGTGTCCAAAGGTTGGTGCATGAATTGATTCCAGGCTCTATTCCAACCTTTACGGTTTTGTTTGCCTCTGAGTACTCCATTGTTCTGAAATTCGACCCACTCAATGCCTTTTTGGTTAAAAAAAGCCTTCATTTGCTTGTCACGATCGTAGGTTGCGGCAACCCCTGTTTCCTGATAAGAAAAAACCTGGTGAATTGGATGTTGAGAAAGAATGTGTTCAAATATAGCCTGGGTCTCGGAATGAAAAAAATGTAATTTGGATTGATAATCTACCAATTCAAAATTCAGGTCCTCAATCGATTGGTAGACAAATTGCCAATGACGAATATCCCAGTCGGCACTTTCTTGTACAATGGGTTCAAATACATAAATGAGTAGAGTAGGTAAGCCACTTTCGATGGCTGCTTTGAGAGGAGCATGATCCTGCAAACGCAAATCACGCTTGAACCACACTACATTGATGGCGTTGGGGGCAATGGGGTGCGGTGTTTCGTCCGAAAGCGGTAAGTTTACTTCAGGAGTAGTCACATGTATTGTTTGATGATCCATGCGAAGGTGTGAGCAAATAATCCAAAAAAATATTGTGAATATATAACGAATAACTAACTGTCCATGCAGTAGGTTTAAGCAAAATTACAAAATGTGGAATATTTTTGCTAATATTTTGTGAGCATATGTGTAAAAAATGGGCATTTATGGGTTTGCATTTTATTTTTCCTAAAAAAATTCAGCATAAAAGTCCTTTAACACCAATTTAACATCTAAATAACTACTCAGTAACAGGTCAAATAGGGGTGAAACTCTATATTTGATCAGCTAACATACAATTTCAAGATGTAGTGTTATTGCGATATTATCAATTAAATCAAGATTACTTATACAACTAAAAAAACTTGTTCAAAATAAGTTTCCAGGTTTGGCTTTTAGAGGGATAAAGCTAAATCAGATCATTACTTTGAACCTGTTTCTAAACATCTAATTCTTAATAATCTCATGAGAAATTTTCAACACCTTTTGTTTACATTAATCTGTTGTGTTTTTGTTACTACTCTGGCGGTTGCTCAGCCCAAATTGCCTCAGCCGAGTCCTGGTGCCGAAACCATGCAAACAGTAGGGCTAACCGATGTGAAAGTAGTATACTCTTCGCCAGCGGTAAAAGGTCGCAAAATTTGGGGTAGCCTCGAAAAATACGGTAAAGTATGGAGAGCAGGTGCCAATACACCTACCAAAATTTCCTTTAACACTGCCGTAACCATTGGTGGAAAAGAGTTGGCCAAAGGGGATTACGTGTTGATGTTAGACCTCAAAGATGCCAACAATTGGGAATGGATTTTTGCTACTAAAGGAAGTGCTTTTGGTTTCAAAGAAGCAGATGTGGTAAAGCGAATCAAAGCAACAGTAACCAAGGGGTTACGCAATAAAGAGCGATTGGCTTACAACATTTCGGCGGAATCTAATGACAAAGGAATGGTCAATCTTCGTTGGGAAAAAGTAGAAATTTCTTTTCCTTTTACTGTAGATGCAAAAAAGGCTACAATGGCAAGTATCAAAAAATTTGCTGGACAAGCCAATTGGTTCAACCTAGGAAGTGCTGGCTACGAAATGGCTAAAAATACAACCAATGAGAAAGAGTTGAAGGCAGCACACGGAATGGTAAAAGCTTCGGTAGCCATGGCAGGTGAAAATATGATCAACACCTGGTGGCATGCTGCTGTAATGGCCAAAATGGGTAAGAAAAAAGAAGCGGCTATGCTAGGTAAAAAAGTAAAAGAATTGTACGCGAAAGAAAAGCGGGATGGTTGGAAAAACTTCTACAAAAACAACATCGAGGCTGAGCTTGACAAAGGAATGAAAGCCTGGAAATAATTCATAGGCGGACAACACAAAGGGGAAATGATGGTTTCCCCTTTTTTTATTCGTCTAAATAAGTATGGCAAATCCAATACCTAGTGCTCTGGGAACTAAGTAAATTGTACACTGATTCGAGTTTATTTTGTTGGCTGTCAAGCCTCCAAAAAACGATCATAGCCAAAGCTACGTGAGTTTTTTTAGGTGAAGTCAGCCCGCAAAAGAGGCCGAATAATGGGTAAGGAATTTAGGTGCCAGAGCACTAGACTAAAGATCCGTAATTTAGATATCCAGCCTATTTATTTGCATTTACTCTAAATAGTGGCTTAAATGTTATGGAGTACTGACTTATATGGATAGCCTCATCAGGCTTCGGTCTTATTTGCCACTAAAAAAATAAAATCCCCAAATTGTAAATATCAAATACTCATGACCAAGTATAGCAAGCAGTGGTTGTTGGCTTTGATCTTCCTGGTATTGCAGGTCCAGGCCAAAGCACAGTCCCTGGCCGGACCACGTCCTCAAATGAATGCTGCAGAGATAAAGCTCGCCCTCAAAAAACTGCAAGTAACCGGAACTGCCATGTATCTGGCCGCCCACCCCGATGACGAAAACACGCGTATGATTTCTTACCTCTCAAAAGGGCGATTGTTACGTACCGCTTATTTAGCCTTGACTCGTGGCGATGGGGGGCAAAACCTGATAGGTACTGAGGTACGGGAGTTGTTGGGAGTCATTCGTACTCAGGAATTGCTCGCGGCCCGTCGCACCGATGGTGGCCAACAGTTTTTTACCCGAGCCAATGATTTTGGTTACTCTAAAAATACTGAAGAAACTCAACAAATATGGGATAAAGACCAAGTGATGGCTGATATGGTGTGGGTGATTCGTAAATTTCAACCGGATGTCATCATCAATCGCTTTTCTCACAATGAATTTACCCGCCGTAACCACGGTCACCACGTGACATCGGCCTTGTTTGGCACCAAAGTATTTACAATGGCGGGAGACCCTACCAAGTTTCCTGAACAACTCAAATACGTGAAGCCCTGGAAACCCAAGCGTATTGTATGGAATAGTTACCGCCAGTATTTCCGTTTTACCGGGGGTAAAAAGAAGCCAGATATGACCAAATACCCTCGGGTAGATGCGGGTGCTTACAATATATTATTGGGTAAAGGGTATGGCGAAATAGCCGCTGAAAGCCGTAGCATGCACCGTAGCCAAGGGTTTGGTTCCCGAAAAAGACGAGGAAAACAAGTGGAATACCTGGAGTTGATAGATGGTACCGACATGGGTAAGGGCATAGCGGGTGACCTTTTTGCGGGTATAGATGTTACCTGGAATCGGGTAAAAGGTGGTAAAAAGTTAATTCCAATTTTGGATAAGGCTTACAAAGAATTTGATATTGAGAACCCCTCCAAAATCATCCCATATTTGACCAAGGCTTACCAAGTGATGCAAACCTTGCCCAAATCGGCTTTGGTAGAAGCCAAGTTAGAAGAAACCAAACACTTAATTTTTCAGTGCACGGGGGTATGGTACGAAGCACTCAGTCCCGCCTACAGTGTAGCCATGGGGAATGATGTAAACCTGAATCTACAAGTGATCAAGCGGTCTGATTATCCGGTAACACTACAAAGTATCAATGCTACTTATGAGCAATATGAGCAGGCAAAAGCTTTGAAAAACAATGAGATGGAAAGCATTGAAATGAATATAAAGATTCCGGCTGATGCCCAAAACTCACAACCTTACTGGCTGCAAGAGCGTCCTGACAAGGGCATGTTTAAAGTAGGCGATCAACGCCTGATTGGATTGCCCGAAAACAAGCCTGCCATTCCGGTTGCATTTACATTCAAGGTAGGAACACTCACCCTCACCGATGTAGTACCTATTTTTCATAAATGGGTGATTCCTCAATACGGAGAGCGGTATCGTACTTTGGAAATTACCCCTCCAGTGACGGCCAACATTGCCAATCCGGTATATTTATTTGCCAATAATTCCCAAAAAGTAAAGGTAGTGGTCAAGGCCATGCGCAGCAATACTAAAGGGAAGGTTACGCTGGATTTGCCTAAAGGATGGACCAGCAAACCGGCTTCTTTTGAGGTAAATCTGAAAGAAAAGTATCAGGAACAGCAGTTTAGTTTTGAGGTAATCCCCCCTCGACGAGCATCTGAGGGAGTGTTGAAAGCAGTGGTGACTATTGATGGAAAAAAATATATGCGAGGACTAGTGACGATTGACTACAAGCACATTCCGATACAGACCATTTTCCCAATGGCTGAGGCCAAAATTGCCCGACTAAAAATCGAAAAGAAAGGAAACCTGATTGGGTACATTATGGGAGCAGGTGATAAAGTGCCTGAGTCGTTGCGTCAGATTGGCTATCGGGTAGACCTACTCAAAGATGCTGACATTACGGCCAGTAACCTCAAAAAATACGATGCCGTGATGGTGGGTGTACGGGCATACAATACCAATAAACGCATGAAGTTTCACCAAAATACCTTGTTAGAATATGTCAAAAATGGGGGAAATATGGTGGTACAATACAATACGAATCGTCGATTGGTGACGAAAAACCTTGGTCCTTATCCACTGACTTTATCCCGAGATCGGGTGACAGTAGAAGAAGCCAAAATGGATTTTCTGAAACCTGCGCATCCAGTATTAAACCAGCCTAATAAAATTACCCAAGCCGACTTTGAGGACTGGGTACAAGAACGTGGTTTGTATTTCCCCAACAAGTGGGATGAAAAATATGACGCCATTTTTGCTTGTAAAGACCCTGGCGAAACCTCTAAAAAAGGGAGTTTGCTGGTGGCCAAATATGGCAAAGGCTATTATGTATACACTGGGCTATCGTTTTTCCGGGAACTACCTGCGGGAGTTGTAGGAGCTTATCGTTTGATGGCCAATATTTTGTCTCTGGGCAAGTAAAGTATCGAGGACTGAAGTATAAAGAGGTCTTTTCGTATAATTTGTTTGAATCAATTCGCAACTTTAGTTTTTTTAGATAAATTTTGAGGGCCAATGGTAAAAAAGCCATTGGTCACTCATTATTCACCACCAAAACAAAACCCAATGGCCAATCAAGAATCTCCTCAAGAACAATCTACAAAGATTGAAGAAGACGAAAACCAAGGTTTACCTTCATTATTTAAAAACTGGAACCAAATGTATGCCTTTGTATTGGGCGAACTCACCTTATTAATCTGTTTATTTTATTGGTTTACCAAGGCCTTTGAGTAAACCTGGAGCGGGCTACATTTAATGAAGCAAACAATACTAAAAATATTCACCATTAATCAATCACCGCAAAATGAATACATTTGACTGGGTTGTACTCATTCTTACCCAACTATTGATTGTGGGCTATGGCCTGTGGAAAAGTAGGGGAGGAGGCCGCAACATGAAAGGTTATCTATTGGGTAACAACGAAATGAAGTGGTTTACAATTGGCTTGTCCATTATGGCTACCCAAGCCAGCGCCATTACTTTTTTGTCGGCCCCTGGTTTGGGCTATGATGAGGGCATGCAGTTTGTCCAGTTCTATTTTGGTTTGCCCTTGGCCATGGTAGTTATTTCGGCGGTCATTGTACCCATTTATCGTCGTCTGAGTGTATACACTGCCTATGAGTATTTAGAAAAACGATTCGATTTACGGACCAGGGCCTTGGCTGCGTTTTTGTTTTTGCTTCAGCGAGGCTTGGCGGCTGGTTTTACCATTTTTGCTCCCTCCCTTATTTTGTCTACTTTATTAGGTTGGAACATTTACTGGACCAATTTTTTTACTGGGCTGGTGGTCATTGTATATACCGTAACCGGGGGCACCAAAGCAGTGAGCCAAACCCAAAAAATCCAAATGGGAATTATTTTAATTGGGATGGTCATTGCCGGATATATGGTAGTGAGCAAACTACCCATCGGGGTATCGTTTGGTGATGCGGTGAATTTGGCCGGGAAGATGGGCAAGTTGAATGTGGTGGATTTTGACGTAAATCTGACTACTAAATACAACTTCTGGTCGGGCATTATTGGGGGATTTTTTCTGGCCCTTTCTTATTTTGGTACCGATCAGTCTCAGGTACAGCGTTACCTGGGTGGACAATCCACGGCTCAAAGCCGTTTGGGGTTATTATTCAATGGAATGATTAAAATTCCAATGCAGTTTGCCATTTTGTTTGTAGGCGCCATGTTATTTGTGTTCTATATGTTCAACGCTCCGCCTATTTCTTTCAAACAAAACTTGGTTGAGAGCACTCGAGAATCAGGATATCAGGAAGAGTTTATAAAACTAGAGAAAGACTACGAAAAGGTTTCCCTCGAGAAAAAAGCCCATGCACTGAAAGCGGTAGATGCCCGCCATAAAAAGGATCTGGTTAAAGAAAAACAAGCTATAGTTGATTTACGAGCTGCCGAAAAGAGAGCTAAAGCGATCAAAACTGAAGCGAAAAAAATAATGGAGAAAGTCGATGCCACGGCCGAGACCAGTGATATCAACTATGTATTTATCAGCTATGTGATGAATTATTTGCCCATTGGACTAGTAGGACTACTCATATCAGTGATTATTTCGGCTTCCATGTCTTCTACTGCGTCGGAACTCAATGCTTTGGCTTCTACCACGGTGATAGATGTATATAAACGCATGATTAACCCCAATGGTACCGATCAACAATATTTACGCATGTCCAAAATCCTTACGGTTGCTTGGGGGCTGTATGCCATTGTATTGTCTATGTTTGCCAATCGTTTGGGCGCTTTGATAGAAGCGGTCAATCTCATTGGGTCATTGGTATACGGCACCATTTTGGGAATATTTTTGGTAGCATTTTTCTTTAAAAAAGTAGGCGCCAAAGAGGTATTTTGGGCGGCCGTTTTGTCTGAATTACAAGTGATTTACATTCATACTTCCAAGCATATCAAAGATTTCCTCGCTGACCAAGGAATTAACACTACTTGGCTTTTTGCTGAGATTGATATTCCCTATCTCTGGTACAATGTCATTGGTTGTATTCCAGTAATTACAGTTTCTTGGATATTGTACAAGTTGAAAGTATTTAGAAAGTAAAAACTTAGTAACGTTTTCAAAATAAGTGATGGACTATTTTTGAATTGTTCCGCCTTCGGCTGATTATTATATTGTTTCGCTTATGATTATATGGCTGCGCGAGGCGGCCACTTTTCACTTTACGTTTTTCATTTTTCACTCAATTAGTGGACTAAAAAAACTACGGTCTACCAACTAAAAAAACTAAAAAAAACGAAACTTTACTGCTTTACCCTCAAAAGCAACTCAAAGCCTATCCAATCCTTTGATTGAGGAGCGAGCTGATAAAATAAAGGAGCCTGGCAAAAGCTAGATAAATCACGCCACCTAATCAGTGAATTGTGATTCATTTGAGGAGAATGCTCAGCATCCAAAGCCTGGATATGTTTATGAAAATCCATAGCGGCAGGCCAGGATGTTTTCAAGCCAAACAGGACATAATGGTGGGTTTGGTGTGCTAATATCTGCAACATAGAAGCTTCCCCAGGAGTCAGTTGGCCAGCAAAAATAAAGAACCCAGTGTTGATCAAGTTGAAGATTCGCTGGCTAAGCGCAATGTCATTGGAAAACGTCCGCATCAAATTGTTGAGTTGGTCATAAAACGTCAAATAAGCTTTGCGTGATTGTAAAGAGATTTGTTGGTTCTCGAAATACAATGTAACCTTGGAGGTAGCCTCGGATGGAATATGGCTAGGGAATAAGTTTTTTCCGGGCAAGCGAGTCAATACTTCTTGCTCCAGTTGTAAACTCTCCATCAGGCGTACTCCTACCGAAATGTTGTTTTCGTCTGGACTCTCGAGCAAGGCAATGATTTTTGGAACCTGGTGCGTTTTCATAACCATGTAATCATTGAAAGCCCAAAAAGTTCTGAGTTTTGAATGGCCAAACAGTACGTGCTGTTTGGCCATTGTCTTCTTTAAGAGTGTTATGACCCCTGCATACCATTGGCGCAATACACTTGGATGGCTTTATAAATATAGGCGGCTAACCCTTTGGCGTATTGCTCATAATGCGCCTTGAAGCGTTCATCTTCTACATACATTTTGCCCAATCCTTCGTATTGTTGTGCATTGGGTGTCCAATACGCACAAATATGAGCATAATGTTCCGCAATGGCTTTTTGAACCAAAGGGGTCTGCACCTCGTGAGCTTGCTCCATCAAATCGGCCAACAACTGCTCAATGGCTTGTCCTTTTGCCTTTACATCGGTCCATTCCTGCGAGCTGAGCTGTCGCAAACGATCTTCGGTTTCCTGAAGTTTGTCTGCCCCCCAACGTTCCGTCACTTCTTGGCGATAAGCCTCTTTTTGTTCTGAAGTAAAACCTTCATACAATTCTTCATCTGTAATCATTTGTTCTTGATTTTGTAGTCCAACAATTGTTTTGTCGATGGTTACCAACAACTGCTGCAAACGATCTGCTTCTTGCAAAATTTGTTGTCGCTGTTGTTTTAGTGAATCCATCAGGTCAAAATCGGGGTTGTCCAAAATGGCTTTGATTTGTTTGAGCGGGTATTTTAGTTCCTTGTAGAACAAGATTTGTTGCAAACGCAGCAACTCCGCCTGGCCATAACAACGATACCCCGATTCGGCCTTGGTTGCGGGAGCGAGCAGCCCTATTTGATCATAATGATGCAAAGTACGAATGCTCACTCCGGCCAATTCGGCCAACTGTTTTACTGAGTAACCGGTCATCTCTAGTAGGTTTATTGGTCATTGTTGGATACAAATAAAAGCTATGACGTAAGGGGAGAGTCAAGTAAAAGGGGAAGTTTTTTTGAAAAAAGTGAGTAAGTGGTTGATTGTCAGTGTATTTAGTTTTTGTTCGCCTGTGCCATTTCCCAACCCACAATGGTTTTCTTGCGTGAGGCGCCCCAGTGGTAGTGACCCAACTTACCCTCTTTGCGGATGACCCGATGGCAGGGAATGAGATAGGCAATGGGGTTACTACCTACTGCCGAACCTACCGCTCGGTTGGCTTTGGGATTGCCAATGGCGGTTGCGATTTGTTGGTAAGTGCTTACTGCACCTAGAGGTATTTTTAATAAGGCCTCCCATACCTTTACCTGAAAATTGGTTCCCTGTACCAATACCTGAAGGCGTTTGTGTGGCAACTCGGATACTTGTTTGGGCTGAAAAATTTGAGCTACCAATGGTTGGGTATACACTGGGTCGTGTACCAATTGGGCAAAATCCCATTTCTGGGCAAATTGTTCGTACTCAGTACGTTGATGAGCTTCGTCTACAAAGGCCAGGCTGCAAATACCCCGCTCGGTAGCTGCTATAAAAGCCATTCCAAATGGGGTAACATGATACCCATAGCGAATGTACAAACCTTTGCCCGACGATTTATATTGTTGAGGAGTAACTGCCTCGAGGGTGACAAATAGGTCGTATACCCTGGATTGACTCGAGAGACCCGCTTCTTCAGCCATCGCCAATACATTGGGCGTTTCAGCAATTTTTTCTCGTAAATGATTCAAGGTAAGGTACTTCAAAAACTTTTTTGGACTCACTCCCGCCCAATCCGTAAACATGCGTTGGAAATGGAAAGGGGATAAATGTACTTGTGCAGCAACTTCATCTAAATTAGGTTGGTTTTTAAAGTTTTCGCTCAGGTATTCAATCGCGGTTTTGATTCGTTCGTAATTCAATACTTCCTGCTCATTGGTAAATTGATTCATGGTTTCAAATGATTGTTGATGCAATACCCAAAAGTACAAGGAAGCCAAGCTGGTTTCAACCTGAAACTTGCTTACTTGGTTCACAAGCCAACGCCTTCTTTTGAAATCTCCCTAATTTATATTCAAAAAAGTAAGTCTATCAGACCACCTATTTATGAACAAATCTACGCGTGCTAATCCAGTGTATGTAGCATTGGAAAACAAGTTTGTGTTTTCCTCTTCTACCATTTCTGAACCTGTTTTTGAGATCAGTATAGATCCTACCATCCAAAAGATTAACCTAGACAAATCAGCGGCTCGTGGGTTTTTGAATATCGATGCTACCGAGGCCATTTATACCCAAGAAGAAAGCCAAATCACCATTGAGTTATGGTCTACCAAAAATCATCAACTATTGGGAACCTTGACCAGCCGAGAAGGACATTGGAGTACTAAAGACTTGAAACAAATTGGCCGAGAACTGAAAGCTACTGGAATCAAGTATCAAGAGAAAGGGCTGATTGAATCGGGTACTATGATTTCCCCTTCATTGAGCCTAGAAAATGTGTTTGTAGAAGATATCCAAGACAATACACGTAGGAGTAAGGTTGCCTTCATTCTGGTATTGATTAGAGTAGGGTTTGCCTTTTTATTATTGACTACCGTGTTTTTGATCAATCAATTTCCTCAAGTTTTTCGGTCAATGAGTTTCGATATGCTTGAATATGGGCTCAAAGTATACACTGCGTTTAAATACATTGTACCTGTCTTTTTATTCATCGAATTGGTAGCCCTTTTATTTTGGTTAAAGCGAGTTTATACCAACCTAAGCAAAGCCGGAATGGTTACAAATTTTTCGAGTCGTTATGTCGTTTGGCTTTATGTTATCCCACTAGTTTGGTGGGTATATCCCTACCTGGTTATTAAAGAAATATGGCGCAAAACCCAACTGAAATTGAAAGAAGCCATCCTTGACTACAAACTCCGTGGAGCAATCTTGATCAATATTTGGTGGGTTATCAGTGTAGTAACTCAAGTGGGTTTGTTGTACATCATCATCAGAGACGAAGTGATGAAGGCCGCAGTAGAGCGTGGTAGCCAAAGCATAGGTTCTTATTTTGAGGAAAGGGCAATTTTACGTGATATTGGGCTGATTTTGTTAGTGATTATGATTTTAAATATGTTCATTTTTCCAGTGATTTTCACAAGAATTATCAAGCAAGAAAAGCTTTTGTATAAGGTGTTTGTGGAGCTCAAAACCAGGAACACTGAAAGAAAAAAAACGCTTGATTAAGCGCTAAACCATATTCGTAAA
>CALDJV010000169.1 GCA_937899305.1 uncultured Cytophagaceae bacterium | reverse complement strand
AGCTTGCCGAGGGACCTGGTACTGGGCAATCACAGGTTTCATATTAATTAGACCTGGCAGTTTTCAAAAAACTACCAGGTCTGAAGCGATCATTTTTGGCGTGAATGAAAATGAACCAGCAGTGAACCATTGATTACAACACCTCCACCTTTACTGGAACCCCACTAAAAGCCGCATTGCCCGAAAGCTCGTCAATCAGGAGCTCATCGGTAAGGTCGTTGATGCTGACTCCAGGGTTGGCTTGAGCCGCTTGCAGGCGAATGTCCTGGTGGTGGTGTCCCCAACCGTGGGGAATGCTGACTACCCCCGGCATCATGATTTCGGTCACCTCTACCGGGAGCTCCACACTGCCTACCCGAGAACTCACCTTGACCTGCTGTCCATCGGTTAACTGATGGGCTTTGGCGTCCTGGGGGTTCATTTGCATCGTGCAATGGTTGTTTTTGACCAAGCGGGGACTGTTGTGCATCCAGGAGTTGTTGCTGCGCAAATGACGACGGCCAATCAAGTATAAATCGAAATCGGCATTGGTTTGCCCTTGGTCGCTCAAGTAAGTGGCCCGGAGGCGCTCCAAATCTTTTACAAACATACTGGGGGCCAACTGAATTTGCTTGTTTTTGGTAAACAAACGATGGGGGAGCGAAGGCTGCAAAGGTCCTAAATCTACCCCATGAGGGTTGGCTCGCAACTTCTGTAGATTCAATCCCTTTTCTTTGTTCAACTTGGTGCCATAGCGCCCCTTGCGAATGGCCAAATCCAGAATAGCTTCGGGAGAGAGGCGACGAAATACATTTTTTTGTTCTTTAGGGGTTTGGGGTTCACCGTTCAACAAATTGGCCAAGTCACGCATAATTTCCCAGTCGTGTTTGGCGCCCGGAGCCGGATCAAATACCCTTTTCGAGAACTTGGCCGTGTTATGTACCGCAAACGAATGGAAAATCAAATCGTAATGTTCAGACTCCAAACCAGTGGCCGGGGGGAGAATGATATGGGCGTGGCGGGTGGTTTCATTCAAATAAATATCAATGGCCACCATAAAATCCAGTTCGCCAAAGGCCTGGTCTAGCTGTTTGCCGTTGGGGGTAGATAACACCGGATTTCCAGCAACCGTTACCATCGCCTTGATTTGTCCTTCTCCTTCGGTCATGATTTCTTCGGCCAGAGCCGCCACCGGAAGCTCTCCACTGAACTCAGGCAAGCCCCGTACCCGGCTTTTCCAACGGCCCAGGTTACCGGTCGCCCCCACAAAGCCCAACAAAGTGACTACATCAATGGCTGGAGTGGTAAACAAGGCTCCTCCTGGTTGATCAAAATTACCCGTCACAATATTGATGACATTGATGAGCCATTGGCAAACGCCCCCAAATGCTTGGGTAGAGAGCCCCATGCGCCCGTAGGCGACTGCTGATTTGGCTTCGGCAAATTCTCGGGCAATTTGACGAATGTTTTCCGCACTCATTCCGGTAATGTTGGCGGCCACCTCGGGGGTATAAGCTTGCACCAAAGCTGGGATCATTTCCGCGTTGGTGACCATTTCCTCGAGTTTGTCCAAGTTTACCCGGTTTTCAGCGTACAATACCTGGAGCAAAGCCAGCAAAAACACCGCATCGGTACCCGGGCGGATGAAAAAATGAGCGGATGCCTTATTGGCGGTTTCGGTTTTGCGAGGGTCGATTACTACCGCTTTACCACCTCGTTGTTGCAGGGCCCGCAAACGTTGCCCAAATCCGGGCACGGTCATCAAGCTTCCGTTCGACACCATCGGGTTGGCACCCATAATGAGCATGTAGTCGGTATGGTCGATGTCTGGAATGGGGGTGAGCAAATAATGCCCAAACATAAAAAGAGAAGCCAAATGGTGGGGGAGTTGGTCTACCGAAGTAGCCGAAAAGTTGTTCTTGGTTTTGATGGCCCGCGAAAGGTTGGCGCCATACAATTGACCTCCCAGGTTGTGTACATTGGGGTTGCCCTTGTAGATGCCTACTGCGTTTTGGCCGTACTTTTCTTGTACTTGGCGAATATTGGTAACCACCTCTTGGTAAGCGGCCTCCCAGCTAATTTCTACCCAACCATCTTGGGTACGTTTCATTGGTTTTTTCAGCCGATCAGGGTCTTCGTGAATGTCTTTCATCCCCATCGCCTTGGGGCAAATGTGCCCATGGCTCAAGGGGTCTTTTTTGTCTCCTCGGATGGTTTTTACGGTGCCGTCTTCCACTGTAATCTCTACCCCACACATGGCCTCGCACAGGTGACAAGTGCGATAGTGGACTTCTTGATGCATAAAATTTTATTGTTTGTAATGCCTCAAGTTGCCAAATCAAGGGGGAAAGTGCAAGTTTTTAGTATAAAAATACTAATTTAGTCCACGGTCGACAGTC
>CALDJV010000168.1 GCA_937899305.1 uncultured Cytophagaceae bacterium | reverse complement strand
AGCCAAGCGGCTATAAAATAACCTGGTGAGATGGACTTGGCCGAATGGATACTTTGAAACAATTAGAGGAACTGTATTTACACGAGAACCAGCTTGTCGCCATCCACTCTAATTGGCAAAAGTTAGCCCAGTTACAATTTGTCAATCTCTCTGAAAATCAATTACCGAGTCTTGCTATTCATTCAGGGCACGCTCTAAACAAGTTGAAGATGCTCATTTTGGTGGAGAACAAGTTCAATCAAGGTGAGCGATCGAAACTGCAGCAATTATTGAGAAAAACGGAAGTGAGGTTTTGATTAGTCCACGGTCCATAGTCCACAGTTTTTCTTTAGTTAGGAGTTGGTAGTCAGTAGTTCGTAGTTTTTGTTTTCAAGTCCATAGCCGATGGTCAATAGTCCATAGTTTTTCTTTAGTTAGGAGTTGGTAGTCAGTAGTTCGTAGTTTTTGCTTTCAAGTCCATAGCCGATGGTCAATAGTCCATAGTTTTGCGACGCTTAGCGCAACCATTTAGCAATGCAACAATGAGTCGAAGGCGGAACCATAAAACAATAATCGCTTCACGTAACCATTTAACAATGAGCGCAGCGGAGCAATGTAACAATAGAAAAATGCAACAATAAGCGAAGCGGTACAATATAAATAAGGCAAAATCTTCTATTATACCAGACAGGTTTTGGCAACCCATCTGGTACAAGCATCTTAATTTAATATAAAGGGCGGAATTTGATGGTGTGCGGAATCTCTCGCATTTGTTTAATCAATTCCTTGTCGTATTCTTTGTCTACATCGGTAATTACATACCCCACATTTTCGTTGGTTTTGAGGTATTGCCCCAAAATGTTGACCTTATGGCTGTTCAATGCATTGTTGATGTCAGCCAATACGCCTGGTACATTTTCGTGTACGTGAATCAAACGGTGGGCATTGCGCTGTTCAGGTAACTGTAGGTTCGGAAAGTTGACACTCCCAAAGGTATCTCCTTTGTTGACATAGTTGAACACCTGTGTAGGAACAAAGTTGGCAATGTTCTTTTGGGCTTCTTGGGTGCTTCCTCCAATATGAGGGGTCAAGATGGTATTGGGCAATCCCTTCAGCTCAGATTCAAACGGCTCTTGGTTGGTTTTGGGTTCCTTAGGAAATACATCTACACTTACTCCACGTACTTTGCCACGCTCTACCGCAGTTTTAAGCGCCTGAATGTCAATGACAAAACCACGGCTTAGGTTCATAAAAATGACTCCGTCTTTCATCATGTCAAAGTATTTTTTTCCAAAAATCTCCCGGTTTTCTTCCCGGCCATCTACGTGCAAGCTCACAATATCTACCTTAGACAACAACTCCTCCATAGAGGTACATTTGGTAGCATTGCCCAAAGCAAGTTTTTCTACTACATCATAATAGTATACATCTATTCCCAAGGCCTCGGCCAGTACTGACAATTGTTTGCCAATATTGCCATATCCTACAATGCCTAGCTTTTTCCCTCGAATCTCATTGCTATTGGCAGCCGATTTTTGCCAAATTCCTTGGTGCATTTTTGTCGATACATCAGGAATGTTTCGCATCAGCATAATCATTTGTGCAATGGCCAACTCTACCACGCTCCGGGTATTACTATAAGGCGCATTGAACGTCAATACCCCCTTCTCGAGGCAGGCATCCAGGTCAATCTGATTGGTACCAATACAAAAAGCACCCACTACCATCAGGCGGTTGGCATTTTCTAATGCTTTTCGGGTAATGTGGGTTTTAGAGCGAATCCCTAAAATATGTACATCTTTGATTTTTTCGCTCAATTCAGCCTCATCCAAAGCTCCAGGGATGGTTTCTACATTGTAGCCTTCTTTTTCAAACAATGCTTTGGCGTCAGCGTGGATATTTTCAAGCAACAGTACATTGATTCTGTTCTTGGGGTAAGATAATGACATGGGCAACTTGTTATCGTATAAAAACTCTTCTAAGGTAGGGGCAATGTGATCTGCCTTGTTCATCACTGTTCCCCGGTTTACATTTTCGGTAAAGGCATAAAATTTATTGGCCAAGCCCGCTTCCCGGATTTCATAGTCAGTATAGCCATCGCCAATCACGTATACATCCCCTTGTAGGTTCAGGGCCTTGAGCTGTTGTACTTTGCCTCGGTTTTTAGAAAGTACATTGTCGTGGTCGTAGCCCACAATGTACCCTTCTTCGTCAAACTCAAAAGTATTGGCAAATACATTTTCGGGCTGAATGCCAAACTCAGCCACAATCGGAGTGATGAACTCTTTGAATCCACTGGATACTACCAACACTTGGGGGGCATATTCGTCAAAAAATACTTGATTGCGACGAAACGAATCAGACACTTTGGTTTTGAGTTTTTCTACCAATCGTGGCAAATGATTGCGATGGGCTTTGAGCAAAGCAATACGCTGCTCAAGAGATTCAGCAAATGAAAGATCACCATCCATGCCTTGGTTGGTAATTTGGCTAATTTGTTGGGTAACCTGCTCACGTTGAGGAGAATCTTGCAAGGCCACTTCGGCCAACTCGTCGAGCCCTTCTACCTTGGTAAAAGTGCTGTCGAAGTCAATGACAAAATATTTGTTTGTGGTACTCATCTGGGTATTGGTTTGAGGGCTCATTGATAAAGGAGCGCTCTATACTACATTCAATACAATTGGGACAATGTTATTTTTTTGCTTCAATAAATTGAAGATTGAATATAGAAATTTTCTCTAGGAAAGGCTATTTTTAAATGAATTGGGCTATTTTTTCTTGACACGATGCTATTGAGGGCCTGGTTTTGGCAAAAGAGGGTCTGAATTGAGGCCAAACCCAAAGTATTGATCATAGGCCTCCGATTCGCTCCACTTGGCTTCCATAATCTTCCAGGCAATCTCTAACATTTCATGTACACAATTGATGGCTAATTTTTTCAATGGAAAGTCTCGCCCTCCGTGAAAGTGGGCTGTTTCTTGTAAAGCAATGTTGGAGTCCAGATCACCTTCCAACATCACCCAAACAAACGTAAATGCAGCTCCTCCCGAATCTCCTATTTCGGTTTCCCATTGCCACCTTTGATTGTCGGTAGCCCCTACCAGTACGTGTCCAGGCTCTACTTGTAGGTAATTGACGATGAGGTGAGTTACTTCCATGAATACCATCTATCTACTAGCCAAAAAAATTGTCTTGAAGCCAACTCCACCTCCCAATGGCCCGGTCCTTTTTTAAATGTAGCCATGCCTTTGTATTGATCAAATCTATCCTGGTCAATCATATAATTAGCCGTTTCATTTGGATGCTCTCTCATGAATAGCGCTGCCTCTACATTTTGTTCTAACTCTCTATGGTAGCTTATTCTTTCTCTAATCTTATTCAGATTACATACTAGCGGTTCATACTTAGGTTTTTCTAACAAGAATTTGTCGTATAATTCGGTATACCCACGTGTTGCCTGGTGCATTTTTTCGGTTTGTCCTGATATTACAAAATTTGTGGCTTGTTCTTTCAATTCCTTTATATCTTTTGCAAGTGAGTCCATAAATGCTATAAAATCTTCGTATGCTTTCTCTGCCTTTTTTTCCTCTGACAACAGGTTTTGAAGGAGTTGCTGATATGCTGGGTACAATTTATCTTTTACTTCAGGCTGTATTTCTCTCAAGTCTGATTTTAGCTCCCCAATCTGATACTGTATAGCTTCCACCTCGGTTCGTAAACTCTTAAGACGTAATTGAGTATAGAATGCCTCAGAAGCAATATTCTCGTCCTCACTTTCTTTTTGCTCGGCAAACATTGTTTCATATCTCTCAAAATTTGTGATCAATGTTGTCCAATCCTGATCTGCAATTTTAAGCTTATCCAATTTCTCTTTCAAATCCTTGTATTTCTCCAAAAAATGAGTGTAAGTCCAACATCCACTCGATATCATTGTTATTTTGGAGAATATGCCCATAGCTTTATTAGTGTATAGTTAGTCAATTTTTTTAGCTCTTTATACGTATTTCCTAATGAATCTATCTCGAACTTTAACAAATTATTTTATGTCAAATAAGTGCTCGGCTTTCATATTAACAACCTTGGTCCTTTGCTTTTGCAATATTGTACAGGCTCAAACTGCTAATGATATCGACAAACTTACTGGAATTTGGGTAAGAAAAGATATCGTACAGCGGTTTCAAACTACCCAATCTTTTTTTCAGGTAAAAAAGTATGCTGAAAATCAGCCATTTACCGAGTTCATGGCCGTAGGAATTAACTACAATCCACAAAGTTATTCTCGTTTAAGTGTAAACTTCACTCAGTTTGGAGCTATTATAATGCCTCCTACTATGTTTTTATATAGGCCTCAAAAATCAACCAACTTGGGCTATAGGGTAAACCAATCTGATATATATAAAAACTATGTTTTTCATTTATCTTTCAAGGAAGGCGCACTCTGGATACATGTACAAAAAGGTAAAATAAAAAAGTGGCTTATCTTTGAGAAAATGGCCACTGCTCCTATAAAATTATTATATGGTAAATTTAAAGAAGCCCAAAGACAAATTATTAAAGGAAGTTATGAACTAAGAGATGCAAACAATCAGCTCATCCAGCCTCATGTTTGGTTTGACCGTAATGGTCTGACAAACTTCCCCAAGTTGCACCGTTATGAAGTACGTGGAGGTTATTGGAATTCTGTTCATAATAATCATAATGCCTATAAACTAAACCACCCTGCACTGAAAGTACAGGGGTTTTGCGCTCGGACTGAAAGTCCTCTTTAGCCAACCCGTGTCGCAATGCGGGCAAGTTGCTCAAATTCGCAGACGAGACCCGATTTTTTCGCATTACTAAAGTATTGCACTGAAAGTGCAGGGTTTTAACCCAGAGCTGAGACCAATAAAAGCAGGTACCTTAGATTCTACAAAGGCCTTGAATCAGGAAGACATCCTTGTTTTATACAATCCAGGCAATTCATTGCCTAACAAGCAACAATTCATCTTGAAAAAAGTCCAAAATGGTTTCTATATCTACGCATTAAGAGCACCTGAAAGAAGGCTATACCAATTACTCTACAAATCAAAACTACAGTATAAGCTCATCAGAAAATGGTAACCTGAACATCTTATTTAATACTCCACTCCATATGCTCCATGAAATTCTTCTACCAATTGCCATAGTTCAGTACCCAACACCGCTTGACAACGTTCTACAATATTGGCGGGGATTTTTTTGTAAAAAGCCTGGGCAATACTCCCAGCAATGGCTGCTTGGGTATCGGCATCGCCCCCCAGCGAAACGGCCAAACGCACTGCATGTTCAAAGTCGTTGGAATCTAAAAAAGCAATGATAGATTCCGGAACCGAACCTTCGCAAGTAGCATCAAATCGGTAAGTAGGTCGAATGTCCTCGATGGTATCGGCCAGTGGATACTCAAAAGTTTCGCTCAGGTAATCCCGGATGGCCTCTTTGGTTTCGCCAGTACGAGCCATAAATATCGCTGCCGCTACCGCTTGTGCTCCTTCTATACCTTGTGGATGATTGTGGGTTACTTCAGCACTGGCTTTAGCTTCTGCTAATACTTCTTCTAAGGTATCAAAGGCAAAACCTACGGGGCTCACTCGCATGGCTGAACCATTTCCATAACTATTGTAAGCTTCCATGCTATCACTTTTGAGCCACTTCTTAAAGCGTCCCCCATACCCTCGATTAGGAAATCGTCGTCCGTAATCTTTAATCAATCCTCCATAAGGCTTGTGATTCAGAATGGCGTCAGCCACAGCCAGGGTCATGACCGAGTCGTCGGTAAAGTTGTTATATCCTCCAAAAAGCTCAAAATCTGCCCGCTTGGTATGGTTGATCTCTCGTTGGAGGGCGTTATCAATAAAGGGGGTCATTTTACCCAAACGATACAACACATGGTTACGCTTTTCGCGCATCGATCCTATAATGTCTCCGGCAATGGCTCCTAACATGATTTTCAATGGTATCATGGGCTACTGTATTTGGTCAACAGTTTTCCCACTAATGATTAGTTCTAACAAAAAGCAAGGTACAAGTTTTCTACCATCATTTGCTGATTATATTCCAAAAAGATACATTCATTTGCCACTGGCCACACCTTCCTACTTAGAAATTAATCCGCAAATACTTGAACTTTCCCTCACAAGGCCTTGTTGGAACAATGAGCAACTTTTATAACAAAAAAAGTAAATTAAATATGAGGAAATTACTATTTACCATCCTATTAATGGGCGGTTTCTTCTCTTTGGTTCAGGCCCAAATATTTAAATACAAGCAAGCCCCTGGTACGGTCGATTTTGGTCCCCGCATTGGTATTACCACGTCTATTGTTTCGATAGACAACAACCCTTTTGGTAATCCCAAAGTACGCATTTCGTTGATGGGTGGCTTGTTTGCCCGGTACCAGTTGACTGATCGCTGGTCGTTGCAAACCGATGTGGTATATACCCAACGAGGGGCTCGATTTGATAAAAGCGTTACTTTTGACTCCAATTCACAAATAGAAAGACTCGCTTTGGGGTATGTAGATTGGGAATTCAAGGCCATTTATAATGTTCGCTACAAAATGTTTGGGAGACCTGGCAACTTCGACGTTTTTTTGGGGGCTCAGCCTTCTTTTCTGGTCAATGCCCAGCTCAACGACTCGGACGTGAAAAACAATTTAAACTCGGTAGGATTTGATCTCATTGCTGGAAGTGGTTTTACAATAGGTCGAGTCATCCTGTATGCTACTACCAAAATCGCTTTGACTGACGCCAACAAGGACATCTCTAATACGGAAGTTTCGATCCGCAACTTGCTCACTGAATGGACGGTAGCCTATAAATTTTAATATTTTTTTTCAAAATGCTACCATTTTTGTCTAATAACTAAACACTTTTTGGCCAAATTAGTTAAACAATAGTAAACTTAATAGTTAAAAAATCAGTAAAAACAGTTGAAAAGTCGTCTCTGGGATCAGGAACGACTTTTTTTAGTTTTGCATAAAAAAAGACATTACCAATTTCTTAGTAATGTCTCTTCGAATATCTAAATCCCTCAGTTACTTACCATCTCAATAAGCAAGAAGCCCAAGTAAAGCCACTTCCAAATGCAGCCAAGCAAATCAAGTCGCCTTCTTTCAAGCGCCCTGCTTCGTACAATTCAGTCATTGCAATGGGAATGGTAGCAGCAGTGGTATTTCCATAACGTTGAATGTTGTTATATACCTGGTCTTCGCGCAAGCCCATTTTTTCGCGTACTGCTTCCGAAATTCGTAAGTTGGCCTGGTGAGGTACCAACACTGAAATGTCTTCTTTGGTGAGGTTATTTGCATCCAATGCGGTTTGAATGGCCTCGGGAAAGCGCGTCACTGCGTGTTTAAAAACCATTCGTCCTTTCATGTAAGGCAAGTGTTTGCCTTCTTCAAAAATTTCTTTGCCTACTCTGTCCTTTAGATTGCTTCCTGGGTGCTCTAACATCAGGTCTTCGGCATATTGTCCCTCCGAAAACAGGTGAGTAGATAAAATACGTCGGCTTTCGTCTTGGGTAGCTTGTACCACCGCAGCTCCGGCTCCATCGCCAAACAATACTGCGAAATCACGGTTTCGGTTGCTTTTTTCAAAAATATTGGATTGAATTTCAGAACCTACTACCAGAATCATTAGTGAGCGGCAAGCATTTTGATTAAGAGGCATATTGCCCAAAAAATC
>CALDJV010000167.1 GCA_937899305.1 uncultured Cytophagaceae bacterium | reverse complement strand
ACAAATTAGAAACATAAATTGGGAAACTTATTTTTGTTTCATCCCTAAGTCAGGTAAAATTGAATTCAGCAGCAGTGAGATTACGACGGTTTCAGTAGATTTGGCGGGTGAGGTGACTCAAGACAATACTGGGATTCAAATCACTTTTGGTAATTTTGATCAAAACACTCAGGAAATCACCAGTTGGACCGTACCCGACGGGGGAGCCGATGGTTATGTGATTGCGATTAACAACACCAATAGCTTTACTAATTTGACGGATGGTGACGATCCAATTGCTACTACTCAATACAATGGTTCAGGCCAGCAAATTGTATACAATGGAACTTCTATTAGTGCTTTTAGTGTAAGTCTATTGTCGGCCAGTACTACTTACTACTTCAAGGTATATCCTTACTCGGGCAGTCGAGTGTATGACACTCAAGCCAATAATCAAGGCAATACCGCGACCTCTTCTTGTAGTACCAGCAGCACTACCGAAAGCCAAATTTGCTACAGTATTTCATCTACTTTACGTAGCATTACTTCTAATAATTTTCCTGATTATACCCCTGCTGGCCCCTCCGCAGGAGTTTCGGTGGCTACATACACCATGCCCATTTCCCCTACTCAGGCATCTTCGGTAACCAGTGTATACAATAACGGGCCATCTTATATTTTTGGAGTAGCGCTCAATGGGGTAAAAATAGATCCTATTGCCAACGAATATTTTGTCAATACCAGTACCAGTGAATCCAACCGCGACTGGAACCAGGAGGCTACCTTTGCTGCTAATGGCTTGGGGGTTAAAGATGGAGCTCATTTCCAGAGTCTTGATGGGGTAAACGTATACCATTACCACGGTGAACCTACCCAAATTGTATCTGGTATTAGCAGTAGCAGTCACTCTACTATTGTAGGTTTTGCCGGAGATGGCTTCCCAATTTATTATAAATATAGCTATACTGATGCCAACGATGCTACCAGTGCTATCAAAGAATTGAAGTCCAGTTATCAACTTCGAAGTGGTGCCCGTGGAGGAGATGGGGTATCGGCTCCTGATGGCAACTACGATGGTACTTACACTCAAGATTATGAATATGTAAATGGCTTAGGGGATTTGGATGAATGTAATGGACGATTTGGTAAAACTCCTGAGTTCCCGAATGGTACTTACTATTATGTAATTACGGGAGATTGGCCTTTTATTCCTCGTTGTTTCCGAGGTACCCCCGATAACTCTTTCAAACTAGGGGGAAGATAATCTGTTTTTGAAACGAATTAACAAGCGGAGGCATTGCTTCCGCTTTTTTTATTTATAACCTGATCCAATACTCCACAGTGACCTCAGATAAAGTTCATTTATTGTTACATTGTTCAATTGTTGCGTGAGGCGATGATTCATTTGTATTGTTACATTGTTCCGCCTTTGGCTCATTGTTGTATTGTTAAATGGCTGCGCGAAGCGCTATAGTAATTGTTGATGATTGATTGTTAGTTCCTTCGGCTTCGCTCAGGACTAAAGATTCCGCTTTGCGCTACCGTAGACTATGGACCGTCGACTGTGGACTAAAGAAAACTCCCAACTCCTGACTACGAACTCCTAACTAAAAAGACTATGGACTAAAAAAACTCCCAACTCCTGACTACGAACTCCTAACTAATAATACTTCCGCCTCTTGAGGACCAATACATAGGCATTGATTCTTAAATTCAACATGAGCCGATTGATTGCTCGCTGTCTGGGAGCAATGTTGTACCCCAAGTTCAAATCGAATTGATCGGCATTGATTCCTAATTCTACCCGATAAGCTAAAAAACCATTTTTAGCCTCATTGGCATCACGATAATAAATGCTCCCCAATTTGATGAAGGAGTTTCCAACCATAAAACGATACCCTTCAAGTCCCCTAGTAAGGTATTTTTCCCAAACGATACTCCAGGACCAATACATTGGGTTGAATTGCACCATATTGCTCATGGCACCTTGGTCAACCGCTGGGTTTTGCCTCCTCATCATGACCCCTAATTCTGCAACCGGCCAAATACCCTGCTGATAGCCCATGACCAGACGTAAATGTGTTACCCGATTTTCATCTTCTATCTTCAAGTCTTTTCGTTGTCTTATTTCTTTGGGGTAAACTAAATTGATTGCTCCTCCTGGTGCTACCCTTATTTCTTTGAGGCTTTTCATTTGGGCCAACTCCCTCGGCAATCGGTAGGTCTTTCTCCCCCATAACCTCAAATACAATTTTTGTAGGCTATCCAATTCAAACAACCCATCGGCTATTTTCAGTGTTTCGGTTGGGCCGTAAACCCCTAGGTATTTCAGTCTTTTCAGTTGTTTTATTTCAGTTGGAACACCTCCATAAGCTTCTGCCCTTTGTACCGTATCGGGGCGCTTAAGTGCCTCTTCGAGTTTAAGTGGTATTTGGCTCCAACCCACTTGGTGTACCAAGCCCAGTATCATCAACAAGTAAAAATGTGTTTTCATTATTTGTTTCGTATGAATCACCATTGATATTAACATATACTTTTTTAAGTAAGAATAAAAAAATAACCTTTCTATTTCACAAGTTGGAAACAACCATCTAGTGAATTAAAAATAGTCGTCTGTGGACTATGGACTATCGACTGTGGACCAAAGACGAACCTTCAACTTGAAGTCAAAACGAAACTTTATTTTTCACGAATTAACAAGATGCAGCATTTTCATTTTTTTTCAAAAAAACCATCCCTCGCTGTGATTTTTTCTTTTGAAGTGGTACTAATACAACAGAACCTCTTCAAAAATTGTGATTCAAAAGAAACTCCGACAAAAATTTGTAGCGGTATTGCACGAACACCAAGGCATTGTTCACCAAATATGCCGGGTGTACTTTACCGCTCCCCAAGATCAGGAAGATGCCTTTCAAGAGGTAGTACTCCAGCTCTGGAAAGCGTTTCCTAAGTTTCGTCAGGAAGCCAAGGTGACTACTTGGATGCACCGGGTGGCTTTGAATACCATTTTGAAAAGGATTCGTCAAGAACAGGTCCGACCTCGCCTGACCCAATTGGAGGATGTGAGTACCCAAGCCGTGGCAGGCAATTCGCCAGAAATCAATGACTATATGGAGTATGCGCTTTTGCAATTGCCTCCACTGGACAAAGCACTGGTGATCTTGCATTTAGAAGGCTATCAATACGAAGAAATTGCCCAAATGATGGATCTGACCAAAACCAATGTAGCCAGCAAACTGAGCCGCATCAAACAAAAAATAAAACAAATTATAACTCAAGAAAAATATGCAGCCCGATGACCTCGATAACTGGTGGGAAAACGACAAGCAACGTACCCACACCCAAAACTACCGCTCGGCCAAAGAGCTAGACGCGCTTGTGCCACAACGCAACTGGTTGCTTATGACTTCTCGTGCATTGCAACATGCTGCCATCTATTCTTTTTTATTAATCACTTTTTCTGGTTGTTAATGATGTTATCTGCAATTTATTGGAACCCCAACCCTTTGGCCCTAGACTTTGGCTTTTTTGAATTACGCTGGTATTCGTTGCTCTTTGGGCTGGGAGTAGCTTTCGCTTATTTTTTTATTCAACGAGACTTTAAAAAAGCCGATATTCCTCCGGAATATTTTGAAAAACTGGCCCTCAAAGTAATTTTAGGAGGAGTCATTGGGGCCCGTTTGGGGCATTGTTTGTTCTACCAACCTGACTATTTTTTGCCTCGTCCCTGGGAAATTATCCTCCCCTTTAGAATCCACCCTGAGTTTCAATTCACCGGTTATCAAGGGCTGGCAAGTCACGGAGGGGCGCTGGGCATTGTGTTGGTATTGCTTTGGGTATTTGTAAAACAAAAACCTGCCAATCGTCCTCCTTTTTCGGTTTGGTATGTCTTGGATCGAATGGCACTCTACATTCCAATTACCGGGGTCTGTATTCGTTTGGGGAATTTTATGAACTCCGAAATCATTGGAAAACCTACCCAAACCGATTGGGGGGTAGTATTTGCCCAGGTAGATGCCCTTCCTCGTCATCCGGGTCAACTATACGAAGCCGTTGGCTACTTGTTGCTATTCTTTGTGATGCGTAGCCTCAACCACAAACCTCGCCCTCAAGGTGTGTTATTTGGTTGGTTTCTCGTATTGCTTTTCTCCATTCGCTTTTTTGTCGAGTTTACCAAGGCCAATCAAGTAGCTTTTGAGCAAGTACTTCCCCTCAATATGGGACAATTACTCAGCTTACCCTTTATGATGCTTGGAGGATGGTTGATTTGGCAAAAATCGCGTGGTGCTACTCCATAAAATGACGCAGAACCAAACAAATTGGGTTTGCCAGTACCTGATATTAATTCACCAAGGCCAGCAAATTGAGAAGGTTTTTAAATACCTGCTATTTTACAGTGCCATAAATCACGAAAAAAGCCTGTGATCACCAATCACAGGCTTTGTTTTAATCTATAACTAAACTTTCTATATACTCTTGTTCTTGTTTCTGTTCTTATTTTTTCTTTAAGATCGGGCTGGCCCAAACAACTTTGAGTCAAAGTAATAAGAGGCAAAAAGCAAAACCATGGCCACGGCTGCTCCGCCAAATTCTCCGTCTTTCACCGCAATGTGGGCAGTTCCTGCCAGTAAGAAATTAAAGAAAAGCCCTACATAAGCCCATTCCTTCAACTTGACTGACATTTTGGTAAGAATGGCCACTGCGGCTAATATTTTGGCCACTGCCAAAGGGTAAATGATGTAAATGGGATAGCCTAACTTCTTAAACTCGGCATTTACGTGTGCATAATTAAAAAAATACATCCCTGCCGACATCAATATCAAAGCACACAGCAATCCTGTCACTACCCAGTAAATAATCTTTTGCGTTTTCATATTCAATAAATTAGATTTCCAAATATTAGTTGCACGCAAAACTAACACATTGTCATTAAATACAAAAACATTAGTTGATTATTTAACCCCACAATTTCCCAATTGGTTCATTCCATGATGCGAAATGACTATATTGTTCTATTGTTACATTGTTCCGCCTTCGGCTCATTGTTAAATGGTTGCGCAAAGCAACGAAAAACTATAGATGACTAAAAAACTATGGACTGTCGACCGTGGACTATGGACTAAAAACCAATTGTTCCGCGAAGCGATGATTCATTTGTATTGTTAATTCCTTTGGCTGCACTCACTTTTCATTCTTGTCCTGACGAAGGAAGAACCGACCAGAGGGAGCTCTTCGAAGCTAATCTGTTTTACATTTTTCATTCAATTAGTCGACCGTGGACTATGGACCATCGACTGTGGACTAAAGAAAACTACAGCTAAACTCGATATTCTGGCTTTTTTGCTTTATATTTGCGTCCTCAATTTTGAAAATTAGTGGAATAATGGCGAAGAAAGGAAATAGAGTTCAAGTTATCTTGGAGTGTACCGAACACAAAAAAAGCGGTATGCCAGGTATGTCAAGATACGTAACAACCAAGAACCGTAAAAACACTACTCAGCGATTGGAAATGAAAAAATACAATCCTGTACTTAAAAAGCATACCATCCATAAAGAAATTAAGTAGATGCACTGGCTTGGCTTTGTAAATGAGTGTATTGCATTCTTACAGCTCCAATAAGCCAACAAATTTAAATGAATTATGGCAAAGAAAACCGTAGCAACACTTAAGACCGGAGAAGGTGCTAAGTTTGTAAAAATCGTAAAAACTGTGAAGTCTCCAAAAACTGGTGCTTACGTCTTTAAAGAGGTAATGGTACCAGCCGAAGAAGCTAAAGATGCTTTGAAGTAATCTGGTTTTTTACCAAGACATTAAGAGGAAGTTTCATCTGATGAGGCTTCTTTTTTTTTATCTAATAATATGCTATATTGGCTGCATACGTAGCCCTACAAGTAAATTATCTGTCATATTGGCACCAACTTCCGAATCTTATCATCTCGGCTTCTTACTTGATAGGAACTTATTCGATGCAAACCCAAACTAACTAATAATCAAATCGTACCATGGGAATATTTGGTATTTTTAACAAAAAGAAGAAAGAGAAGCTCGATCAGGGTTTAGAAAAAACTAAGAAGAACTTTTTCTCTAAGCTTGGAAAAAAACTGGTGGGTAAATCCAGGGTAGACGATGAGGTACTGGATGATCTGGAAGAGGTGTTGATTAGCTCGGATGTGGGGGTAGATACCACCCTCAAAATCATAGAACGGATTGAAGCCAGAGTAAAAAAGGAGAAGTTTTTTGCGAGTGAACTAGACAATATTCTGAAAGATGAGATTGCCAACCTTTTAGAAGAAAGTAATACCGAAAACCTGGAAGAGTTTGATCTTCCAAGTGGTATCAAACCTTACGTGATCATGGTAGTAGGGGTCAATGGAGTAGGCAAAACAACCACCATTGGTAAGTTGGCCAATCAGTTCAAGCAAGCTGGGAAACAAGTCGTACTAGGTGCCGCCGATACTTTTAGAGCTGCAGCGGTAGATCAACTCAAAGTATGGGGAGAACGAGCCAATGTGCCTGTAGTAGATTTGGGTATGCACAAAGATCCCGCCTCAGTGGCTTTTGATGCAGTAAAAAAAGGGGTTGAAATGAACGCAGATGTAGTCATTGTAGATACTGCAGGGCGTTTGCAAACCAAAATCCCATTGATGAACGAGTTGAGTAAAATCAAGCGAGTGATGAGCAAAGTAGTAGCTGAAGCTCCTCATGAGGTATTGTTGGTATTAGACGGAAGTACGGGGCAAAATGCCATTTCACAAGCCAAAGCATTTACCGAAGCCACTGAAGTAACTTCGCTGGCCATTACCAAACTGGACGGAACCGCCAAAGGTGGAGTAGTCATTGGTATTTCGGATCAGTTCAAAGTACCTGTAAAATACATTGGAGTAGGTGAAGGCATCGAAGATTTGCAAATTTTCAACCGTCACGAATTTGTAGACTCGTTGTTTAGAAAAGAAGAAGCCTAATTGATGATTCATCGACGAATGATCGCTTAGACGCATCACATATATTATAAATATCAAAAAAGCCTGGTTCATTGAGTTGGATCAGGCTTTTTTATGAAACACTCTATAGCCTCACTGATGTCTATAACAGGTAAACGCGGATTGGCAAAATACCATTGCAAAAGCATCTATTCTAATGCGTCAAAACAATCAAGCTATAGTTCAATGTCATTCAGTTAGTGGAAAAATGTTGATTCACGTACCGTTTTCGGTGGTCTCCCTTCGGTAAGACCACCGAATGGGATGTAAGTGTGTATCAGATTATCGAGATCACCCACTACTTCCCCTCATGTGGTCTTACTGATAAGGAGACCAAGTGAAACGGAGTATTTTTGCATACTACCAGACATTTCTCGATTGTGGAAACACAAACCAAAGCGGTAGCCCCGTTACCCATATCCTCACGGCTAACTTTAGCTAAAATGCCCAGTAGTATGGTATTTTTGTAAAAAAAAACACAATAAGTAGTGCTTACACAGAAACTCTCAAAAAGGCAATATTGGTCAAAAAATGATTCTAAAAAGCATTTATTCATGTAAATTTAGATAGTATTATAACAAGAATAATATTTTAAAACCTTTATCTAAACCGAAAAACAGTCTAAACATAGCATTTTTGCCAGAAAAATAAGGTTTATGGGCAAGCACTAAGGGATGAAACAAAAATAAGTTTCCCAATTTATGTTTCTAATTTGTATA
>CALDJV010000166.1 GCA_937899305.1 uncultured Cytophagaceae bacterium | reverse complement strand
ACCACAAATTACATCAAATTAACTCACAATAAACTTAGTCCCCAGTGTACTAGTCATTTGGCTTTTTGGGCAAAGCGTTTTGGCGCAAAGTCAAGCCTTTGACAAATTATCTTCTACCCCTCAAATCACGTCTCAATTTCCAGCTTTAGGGGCCACTAATGTAGATATTACCACTCAAATCGTACTTCAGTTTGACCAACCCATCCAGATAGGAACTGGTAACCTGATCATCCAAAAAAAGCAGGATCAAGCCCCAGTACAAATTATTGAAGCACAAAGCAGCCAAGTACAGGCCCGAGGTAAACGACTCATTGTCAACTTGATAGTACCCTTGGCTTACAGTACTGCTTATACCATTCAGTTAGATCTAGGTTTTATCAAAGACTTGGATGGCCATCGTTTCAAAGGGCTCAATCTTCGTAAACCTTGGTATTTTACTACCCAAAAACCCACTGAAAAAAAACAGCTCAAGGTTTTTCCTAACCCTGCCATTGATCACTTCAATGTACAACTCACTGGTGTTTCCATCAAAGTAGCTCGCATGGAATTATATAACCTCAAAGGTGAATTGCTCAAAGCACAGGTATTGAAACCAATCAAAAGCAGTGATTTGGAACAAAAAGTTTGGATTAATGACCTTCCCGACGGTACCTACATTTTACGAGTAATGACCCTCAATTACATCTTAGAAAAGAGAGTTCGAGTAGAGAAACGATAGTTTATTACCTAAAAAAAATGAGCAATGAATGCCTGTTCATTTCACCCTTCTTTGGTCGATCTTCCTACAAGGTTTGAATCACCTATTTAATCAAATTGCTTAGGACTTCCCCCTCTACCTAAAGCGTCCACTTGTGCGGTGATGTTTGATCACAAACGGACGTTTTCGATAGAGACGTTCTTTAATCGATATTATTTTGCTTAACTAAACGACATTGTATCGAAGGGAGACCATCGCAAACGATACCTGAATCAACATTCTTTCGCTAATTTAATGACATTTGACATTGCCCTACAGTAAACCCAAATAAGGAAAAGAAATATCTTTGTCCCTAAAAATGGTCAATATTACATCGTTCTGAAAACACCTTTAGTAAAAACTTACTAAAGTATTTCTATAATTAGTCATCATTTACTATATTTGAATCGTGAAAGAAAAAATTGTACAAACTTCAGTTGCGCTATTCAATGAAAAAGGAATTGCCAATGTATCTATGAAGCAGGTGGCTGACAAGCTGGGTATTAGTGCGGGCAATTTGAGTTATCATTATAAAACTAAAGAAGTACTGCTCTCGAGTATTTACCACCAAATGAGTGGTGAAGCCCTAGGGTACATCTTGCCTGACACTTATATTACTTTACATCACTTTGAGGAAATCATTCAGAAATTCAGGGAACATCAAAAAAAATACTCTTTTTTCTTTCAAGATATTGTAGATATCATTCGGTCTTACCCTGAAATCAGCACTTTATATCATGAAGCCACCTCGAAACGGCTTACCCAAGCCAGGGCTTTGATTGATTATTATGTAAAAACTGAGCGCCTAAAACCTGAAGATGAAGGAGTAAGCTACGATCAGTTGATTCATGTCATATGGATGGTTACTACGTTTTGGGCATCCCAAGAACAAATTGCTCAAATCCCTGATTATGAGGTAAATGATTGTCAGCCGGTTGAGCTCTTGTGGAACATGATTATTCCTTTGATGACCCCAAAGGGCAAGGAAGAATATCAACAGATCCGCAAGTATGTCAAGCTTCCCAAACCTTGAATGGTGAGCTTATAAATCCCCAAAAACGAATTATAAAATACGATTAATTATGAGAAAGGTAGATCAATTATTCAGCGAATATGGTGAGAGTCACCAGACCCGCTTTAATAAAATCATTCACTATATATGCGTGCCGGCCATTGTATTTAGCATTGTAGGCTTATTGGCTTCTATCCCAGTTGGAGGTCTTTTCCAGGGCATTTTACCAGACACAATGTTAGGATATGCCAACTTGGGCACCATACTGATTATTTTCAGCATGTTATTTTACCTTCGTTTGTCATTGCCTTTGGCAGTTGGTCTGCTTTTTTTCTCCGCTTTTGTCTTGTGGGGTAATTATCAAATTGCGGCTTCGGGGGCTCCTCTTTGGTTGGTGTCGGCAGTCATTTTCATCGTTGCTTGGGTTTTCCAGTTCATTGGACACAACCACGAGGGCAAAAAACCTTCTTTCTTAAAGGATGTTCAATTTTTAATGGTAGGTCCTGCTTGGATTATGGGCTTTATTTATCGTAAATGGGGCATCAAATATTAGCATAAGCAAGATAGTAGGTCGCCTTTATATTGTCGCAATTTCGTTACTATGCCTTGTTTTTAAATCATACCACCACTCATCACAAAGCATAGGCGACCAATTATCTTACCTCATTGTTTCTGGGTAGTTTTTCATTTATACTTCTTCTATTATCGATTCTCCTATCGACTGATCGCCACTGGTCCACTGCCATTTTTCGTGCAACCTGATTTTACCATTGGGCAATACCTCTGGGGTAGATACACAGCGTCCGGTTTTAAACTCTAGCTGCGTATTCAAATGCTGGTATCGCATCTCTATTTTTCCCTGTTCATCTACTTTACCTACCAAGTTTCCTTTCAAAATTTGTCCTCCTGCATAAGTCGCGGTTAAAACAACTCCTTCTTGTTCGTAGTGAAATAAGGTTTCGGCGCCTACTTCACCATTTTCGGTATTGTTTACCGAACGGAATTTTTTATGATGGTAATTAATCATTGACAACAACATTTTTAGCCCGCATTGTATCAAACATTTTTTGATATGGTTGATACTCTGGTTGGCCTTTTTTAATGAGATTACTATTGATAAAAAGTAGCTTGAGTTTGGGGAACTTACTCAAGCGAACGTCGTATTCCTCTAATCGATTGAAGGCTAAATTTAAATCAACTAATTTCTGGAAGCCAAAAATTTCGTCTGGTATTGCCATAAAACGGTGATTGTTCAAGTGCAATACTTTGAAATTAATCATTGTCTGTGCAATCCGAAGTTCTCAACCAAAGTTCGGTTTGGCAATAGGGCAACGAAACCTTTACCGAAGGAACCAACTTAAGCCTTCTTCAGCTCAATGATGGTGATTTCGGGCCAAATGCCTACCCTACCTGGAAAACCGATGTAGCCAAACCCTCGATTGACATACAGGTATTGTTCGGCTTTTTGGTACAGCCCAGCCCAACGCGGATAACGGTATTTCACCGGACTCCAACGAAATCCTGGAATTTCTACACCCATTTGCATGCCATGGGTATGCCCACTTAGGGTGAGGTGTACTTTTTGAGGAAAATCCAGTACTTGCATATCCCAGTGACTGGGATCATGAGACATCAGAATAGAAAAATCATTGGGTTTACTTTCGGCAAAAGCTTTTTTCAAGTCCCCTTTTTGAGGAAAAGGTTTTTTACCCCAATTCTCCACCCCTACCAGTTTGATGGCATCTTCTCCCTTTTGCAAAGAAACTTGGGCATTGTTCAACAGCTGAAATCCCATTTGTTGGTGATGGCCCTTGAGTCGCTCCAGATTTTGGTCTTTGGCCGCAGCAGATTCCCACGACACATACTCTCCATAATCGTGATTACCCAAAACCGCATACTTGCCTTGGGGTGCTTTCAAAGCAGCAAACAAAGAGATATAGGGTTCAATCTCTTCGGCCAAATTGTTGATCATATCCCCGGTAAATAAAATCAAATCAGGGTTTTGCTGTTGAATCTTATCAATTCCAGCTTTTACCGCCCCGTAGTTGTCAAAACTCCCCGAATGTACATCTGATATTTGGGCAATGCGATACCCATCGAAGGCAGTGGGCAAATCTGGAAAACGAAGGGTAACACGATGAATTCGATAATCATAACGCCCCTTGAGCACTCCATACAAATAGGCGGAAAAAGGAATCGCAGCCACAAATACGCCCAGTTGTTTCAATATTTTACGGCGCTGAGGCGAAGGAAGTGGCGTTTCTGAAAACTTGGAAATAATGAAGCTTACCAGACTTTCTAAGTCGATGACCAGCAGCAACAATGCAAAAAATAATTTGGTAAACAAAAAAGTCACGTTGAGTCCAATGATGAGGTTGGGCAACCAGGTTACCTGACTGTAGCCATTAGAAAAACTGGTAAATAAAGTGATGATCCCTATCACAAACATTAGTACCGAAAAAACATAAACTCCCAACAGTACTTTTTGCCCAGTAGGGTTTTTAAAGGTATGTCGAATGCCGGAAAAGATGTATAGCTCCAATAATGCATATATTGCCAATACAACGATAAAAGTAAATAATCTTGAAGATGCCATGTTGCCTTTTATTGATTTTGAGATTGATCTACCAAATGTAATAATTGTTCATATTTGGTTTTGTTCCAATCGTATAATGTACTTTCTACTGCCATACGCCACTGATCTACTCTGGTATTGGCTTGAGATAGTTGATTCAAAATACGCTTGATAGCCGAAACCTCATAAATTTCAAATTGCCGCAGTGCTTGCACAATGGGTTTCAGCAATGCCAAGTCTTGGTCATGTAGTTTAACAAATGTAGGCGCCAATGGTTCCATTTGATTAGTTTGCCATTGCTCACTTTGGCTTGCTTCAGCAGATTTGGGCAAGGTAAACCAAAAAGTACTCCCCTGGTTGACCTCAGAAGTTACCCCAATTTCTCCCTCGTGAGCCTCTACCACCATTTTACAAAAGGCGAGTCCCAATCCAGTAGATTGTGCTCGTGGGTTTTGTTGGGTAAATTTATTAAAAATAGTCTCTAAAAATGCTGCTGGAATGCCTGCCCCATTGTCTTGCACCAATATCTTCTGAAAAGTAGCAGATGGATCATTCTCAGCCATTACAACAATTTCTCCCTGTGTGGGGGTATACTTGATGGCATTACTCAATAGATTGACAAAGACCCTCACTACCAGCGTCTCATCTATTTGTAGCAAGTGGTCTTGAGTAATGCTATTTTTAAATTCAATGTTTCTTTCGGTCAGCGCTTGATACACCGCATCATAACCTTGTGCTATGACCTTTTGCAGTGAATGCGATCCCAAATTCAATCTAATTTCAGTTTCTTCGAAGCGTTGCACATCTAAAATATTCATCACTAGGTTGAGCATCCCTTTACCCGATTGATGAATCGATTTCTGAAAACCTGGCTGATAATCTCCCGAAGATAATCCAATGATGGTATTCAACGGATTCTTGAGGTCATGTACAATCATACTGGTGAGGCTTTGTTTAAACTTATCGAGTCGCACCAGTTGTTCATTGGTTACTTGCAATTCTTCGGCTTGCAATGCAATCTCCTCTTGTTGTTCTAAAATTTCAGATTGCTTTTGTTGTAGGGCTTTGTTTTGATCCTTTACTTCATCGTTCAACTGTTGCAGTTGTTGTACATTCTTTCTCTTTTGTTGATAAAGTCGGTATCCCAAATATATAAAGGCCAGGGTAATCAGTAACGCAATGGCAATGAGCGTATTATATAACTGTTGCCGAGCCAACTCGGCTTCTTTTACCTTGGCTTCTTCTTTCAGTACTCGATTTTCCTGCTCCTTTTTCTCGGTCTCGTAACGGGTTCTTACCTGGGCAATCTGTTTGTTCTTTTTTAGGTTGAATACCGAATCCTCTTGGTTTTTAAACTTGTGATGGTACACCAAAGCTTGTTGGTATTTCCCTTGTTTTTCGTAAGTCAAGGCCATTCCTTCGTAAGCATCAGCAATGTGCTCCTGCGCCTTGAGTGCTTGCCCCAACTCAAGATACTTCTTAAAATAAAGCAATGATTGATTGTATTTTTTCAGCCCCTGATAAATGTAACCCAGGTTTTTGTAAGAAACCACGATGCCTTGACGGTGATTGATCTTTTCCCTGATTTTCAAGGCTTTGAACTCTATCGGCAAAGCCTTATTGTATTGGCCCATTTCGAACAAAGCCAATGCAATATTGCTGTAGTCGCTCCCCAAACCAAGCTCAAAGTTTACTTTTTTATCCAATTCCACGGTTTTATTGAAGTATTTCAAAGCCTTAGGGAAATCCTTAGTCATTAAATACAACAAACCTATGTTATTGTAAGTATTGGCAATCATTCCCTCTGCATTTAGCTTTTTCATGAGTTTAAGGGCCTTGAACTGATACTCAAAAGCGGTAGGATAATCCTCAATGCGTTTATACACCACCCCTATATTCCCTAAAGCAGCGGCCATTTTTCGTTCGTTCTTCAGATCTTCATAAATACCCAATCCTTTGAGGTGATACTCGAGGCTCACATTATATTCTCCAGTGTGCTTATAATATACCCCCAAACGGTCATAACATTGAGCCACCCCATTACGGTAGCCAATTTTTTGAGCCAAACTCAGTGTTTCCTTCAGTGATTGATAGCCTTTTTCGGGTTCTTTAATAATATAGGTATTAATCAAGGCCAACATTGCATCTACTCGTTCTTTGTCTGGCAAATTGGTTTTCAGTACTTGGCGCAAGCTATCTGCTTTGCGTGATGCCTTGGATTGGGCCATCGCCAGCTGCGATCCACAACTCCACGATAGCCAAATAATAATGAATAGGTTGATACTGAACTTAATCGTCAATGATGGTGTCAAAATGTTATATCAAATGGTGTGTAGGGCTTATTAAATTAACTCGTAAGTTAAATATAGTAATTTTAATCAGAGGAAAAAAAGTGTTTTGATAACTAGATACCTACAAACTAAAACCCGTCAAATACCATCATTTAACGGGTTGTTATAAGCCTTTCTCTCCCTTGCGGCTAAAAAGAAGACTTAATCACGTCGAAACCACCATCTGCGTTTTCAAACTCTACCAAGTGGATACCAGTAGCGTCTTTCGCCAATTGATTGGCAAACCCTTGATATATCTGATTTGCTATTTCGGCAATGGTTACTCCCGCCTTTAAATAAATGTTACTACTGTACATACAAGTACGAATTACCTCAATGTCAGACAGGTTATGATTGGTAAGCGTCGTTTTATTGAAACTAGTCACCGCTGATATCATGTTAGCGGCCATTTGTTGTATGGCCTCTAAAAACGCTGCATTGGTAGCATACTCAGGCCGACTACCATCAGGTGGCGCAATATAAATCATTGCATAGTTGTTTGGATTGCTATGAGGACACAAGCCTGGCTTGAATACATCAATGAACACTGTACCATCCATTCCAAAAAAAACAGGGCTATTGATTGGGCGCCAAACTGCGGCATATTGCAATGGATCATTTGGAGCAAAGGTATCTCGGTGAGCGGTTCCAGTAGCGGCATGCGCATACAAATTTGTATGCAACCCAGCATAAACACCAGTATCTTGATGAGCATGTCCCAAAGCGGAAGTAAAACCCGCATTGATTCCATCTCCACCTACATATAAAGCATAAGAATTGCCGGCGTTTACTGAGCCCATACAATTACCTGGTTGGCCACTTCCATAAAATAGAGGACTATAAGGGGTACCTGGAGCTGCCGGTAAAAAGCGGGCCTGCACTGATGTATTGGGAAAAGTATAAGGATTGGAAGAAGAAAATAACATAGGATAAATTTTAGTTGATAGAACAATAAAGACTGTTTTCAATCATTAGTGAGCGGTACATTATTTGTCAAGTCTTCCCAAGAATTCTAATA
>CALDJV010000165.1 GCA_937899305.1 uncultured Cytophagaceae bacterium | reverse complement strand
ATATCCTAAATTTTAAGCGAGTTTCTTTTTTTATTTCTGTATGGTTTCAAATGATGATCACCTAAGTCCTTTGGCTTTGATCAATGCTGATTTGTGCTTTTTTATTGCCACCAATCGCGACCAATGGACAAGAGATGCTCCCGCCAATGATTTTCCTTACAACGAATACCGCGGTTTTATGCCAGTGAATAATGTGATAAGAGAAAAAACGGGAAGCTTAGAGCTTTTTATTTTTAAAACCAACAGCAAGGATGTAGGTACAATACAAGATGGTTTCTTTTCGGCTACCTATGTCTTCTCTGGTTGTTCTTTTTAGTAGGTACCAAAAAAAATATTCTGAAGTAACTGGAATGAAAAAAGAGACTTTCCTTATGTGTAATGGAAAGTCTCTTCTTTTGCCATATAAAGGAAAAAATATTTGATGTTTTCATAGAAATAATTTTTTGAACGCCAACCTTAATCTTCCACAAAACCGTATAACTTTCCTACGAATTCCTAATTTTGTAACCAAATTAATTATATTGTAGTAGACATACTTTCTACCTAAAAATAAATTCTATTATATGGATTCAGGAAGAGTAATTTACCTTAATGGAGAGTTCCTCCCCGAAAAACAAGCCCGTATTTCGGTATACGATTCTGCGTTGATGTTTGGAGATATGGTGTTTGAAATGACCCGTTCTTTCAACAAAAAGCAATTCAAAATTCGTGAGCACTTAGAGCGTTTGTATCGTTCTATGGCTTATTTGCATATCAAAATCCCTCATACCATCGACGAACTCGAGAAGATTTGCTACGAGGTATTAGACCGCAACGATAAAGTGTTTCAACCTCACGATGAGCACCGTTTAATGGTAAACATCAGCCGAGGTCCTTTGTCTTTCTATTCTGAAATTTTTGACGGAAAAGTAGAGCCTACCGTAGTCATTACCGACTTCCCCTTCAAGTGGACCGTAGCCACCATGGGGCCATTGTACGATACTGGGGTAAATGCGGCCATTCCTTCTCAAAGAGCCATTCCTGCTTCTTTGCAAGAGCCCAAGGTAAAAAACCGTAGCCGTATGTTTTATATGATGGCCAACATTGAGGTATCCAACATGAGCGGTGACCGCAACTGGGCCTTGTTGCTAGATCCAGACGGGTTTATTACCGAAGGTACTGGGAGTAACTTCTTCATTATCAAAGGCAATAAATTGATTGCTCCTGAGCCTCGTAACATTTTACGGGGAGTAAGCATGGAATATGTCATCAATGAATTGGCCCCTGCGGTAGGCCTAGAGTTCGAGTACCGTAACATTGAGCCTTACGATGTCATGAACGCTGACGAAGCATTCTATACCGCCACTCCGTTCTGCATGATGCCTTGTACTTCTATCAATAATTACAAAATTGGTACGGGCGAAGTAGGTCCTTGGTTCAATAAACTGATTACCAAGTGGGGAGAAAACGTAGGTGTAGACATCATCAAGCAAATCAAAGACTACGGCGAAGAGGTAAGCGACCTACGCGCCAAGCAAAAAACAATGCCAAGTACTTACCAATTTGTGAAGTAATCATTGTTGAAAAGCATTCCCTATTTGCAAGGCCCATTAGTAAAAAATGCTAATGGGCTTTTTTAATGCCTTTTATGCGTTGCCAAGTATTACTTTGACTGATACCCACTTTTTTGGAGCCTTGATATGGGTGATAAAAATGTTTTTTATCGTCTTTTGTAAGTATATTGAAAAAAGTACGGAAAGCACCCTATTCGCCATCATTCTGGCAAATAGGGTGTGTACAAAATCATAACCATAAGCAAGAAACAATCTTAATGATGCATCACTCCAAAAAACTCTTGATGTGCCTATTGCTAGGCTGGGCACTTCTGGCCTGCAAAAAAGACACAATCGCCCCCGAACCAGAGAAAGACGTCATGATCAGTGATTTTATCCGGAAAAATTACTTAAATGATGCCCGCAACTTATATTTATTTGAGATACTCCAAGATCCTGACCATCCCAATTACAACAATGTTACCCTCGATGAGGACGAAGTCAATCAGATTCTGGCTCGCATACAATATGTGTATGATCTCAAAACTCCCGAGCGAGATTTGGTTTTTGAAGAACACAAAATCCACAGCCAATACTGCTTTAGTTTCAAGTCGTTGGCATTAAAAGTAGATGCGACCGCCCCCGAAATTCAAAAACTATCTCAAGGGGTAATTCCAACCGGAAATGATCAACTGGATAAATTATTGGATAAGTATGATTTTAATACAGCGGAAGCTTTACGCTCCTATCCTGATTTTCCTTGGGTGCTCATTTCTTCCTCCAATATCTACAACCTCATTCCATTAGAGAAAGCGTTTAGCCAAGTGTCCTCTATTGATATTGCCGAATTCAATAAGTTTTGTGTTGGAGGAAACAACAAAATTTTCCTTACTCGCCATCCTGATGGCTCTAGTACCTTGGAGTTTGAACGAGGCTGGGGCGACTGTCCAGCTGGTTGTATAAATTCGGAAAGCTGGAAGTTTGAGATACCCAAGCTCAATGTAGTTAATTAATTTATAATAACCCCACTGCGGTTCCAGGTGGCAGATCTGGAACCGCGCTGTTTTGAATCCATCATCCAAACAAAACTGAACCCTTCAAAAAATCCCCCGCTTTTTCATTAATTTTGTCGCTCATCTACCGACAACATTCAATGAATATCCCCCAATTCGATACCATAGAAGAAGCCTTTGGATGGTTCTTGGAAAACGTTTATCCTGAGTTATCCAGTGACGAGAAGAAAAAATTAAAGGATGCGAAATATAATTTTTTGGCAAAAGGTCGAAGTATGTCTCAGAAGAAGATGCTGAGTATTCTGAATGAGTATGGAGAGCTCAAAAATCACTTTACTTATCGCTTGAACATTTGATTTATCGCTAAAATATTTATTTTTAGCGATAAATATAATATCTTTACTTGTCTTTGAAAAACAAAGATGCCCCTGAAGTATTGCTTCGAAACCAACTTCAAGGGCTTTGTCAACATATAAAATATCAACGACATGCAAGATACAACTTTGTCGACTGCTACCCAAAATAAGCCTTCATTGGCCTTGTTAGAAGAAAACCTTCGAGTACGTTTGGAACGTTTTTCGTTTTCGGCCCATACCCCCTTAGAGCATTACCGTGAAGCCGGGTACAAACTTACCGCAGGCAATGTCGACTCCATTGTCAATCATTTGGAGTTAACCATCCTGGACCTCAAGTACCTTATCAATGACTTGTATTGGTTGCAATGGATCAAAGCCAAAAAGGGAATGATTTAGATTGGTGTCAGAATCGATCTAACCAGACAAGTTTTTAAGACTTGTCTGGCCTAAAACCACTTTAAAATATTTTTTATAATAACTTTTTTCGAGTACTGCAAACCCCAAAAAATTACCGATTTTTTCACCATTGCACAAGGGTTCAAAAACGGCCCATGTAAGAAAAATAGTATTTTTTAACCTTTTGTATTTTTGTTATATTTCTTAGTTTCAAAAAAGCGAATTGCACTAAATCAAGAGGTTTTTGAGTACTTTTGGCCCTGCCTTCATTGGCCCAAAATGGCCTAAAAAATTAGTTCAGAAACTGCTTTTCGAGTGGTGCTAATGCACCCAAAAACGCCTTGGTGGTTATTTATAGCAGATTTAAATAAAAAAACTTTTTTGTTTTTTCGCCAATTAAATGTTTGGTTTCTGAAACTTTATGGCTATTATTGCGATATAATTAGAAAATTATGTGGAACAAAATAAACATATAGGACAGTTCAGTGACAAAATTAATTTTGACA
>CALDJV010000164.1 GCA_937899305.1 uncultured Cytophagaceae bacterium | reverse complement strand
TTTAAAGCCTGAGAACTCGTGATAACTTTTCTTTACACCAAAAAAATAATTATGAAGCATCACAACTTTTTAGTATTTCTGTTTGCTTTTTGCCTAAGCACAAACGCGTTAATGGCTCAAAATACCGAACGACGCTGGTCGTTTTCAGGAGCATTTTCGGGAATTGATTTCAAGGCTCCCGAAGGTGGGGCCATATTCGATAGCTGGAATCCAGGGATCAGCCTTTTGGTAGGACGCTCGTTGAATTCTTCTTTTAACTTGACCACTTCCCTTTCGCTGAACCAGTTTGCCAAAAATGGCGCGCCCAATGCGGGATTTGAAACGAACATTGAACCAGTTGGCAGCTCTATATTTGATGCCGATTTGGGGATACAGTTCCGATTTGCCAATGGAAAGATTATGAAAGAAGATAGTTGGTTTGATCCTTACATACAGGCTGGAGTTGGCTTGCATGTACTTGAAAAAGCCCGAGGTTTGATCTATGGAGGTGCTGGAATCAACTTTTGGTTATTCAACGGGGCCGGCAACGATCAAATAGGCCTTTTTGTACAAACTGATTATGATTATTTGCCTAGCTTCAACGAGGCATTGCATCACAAAATAGGCATCAAAGTACGTTTTGGCGGAAAAGTAGCCGATGCCGATGGCGATGGGATTGCTGACAAGGACGATGCTTGCCCGCAAGTGGCCGGATTGAAAACGATGGGTGGTTGTCCGGATAGTGACAATGACGGAATTGCTGATAAAGATGATGCCTGCCCTCAAGTAGCTGGGTCAAAAGACATGAATGGTTGCCCAGATACGGATAAAGATGGCATTGCCGACGACAAAGATAAATGCCCTCAAACGGCTGGTTTGGCAAAATTTGGCGGTTGTCCAGATACGGATGGTGATGGAGTTCCTGATAAGAACGATGCTTGCCCTCAGGTAGCCGGATTGACCAACCTCAGTGGTTGTCCAGATAGTGATGGTGATGGCATTGCCGACAAGGATGATCCTTGCCCAAAAACTGCCGGAACTTTGAATGGTTGTCCAGATACCGACAAGGATGGCATTGCCGATAAAGATGACAAATGTCCTAAGGTAGCGGGTATCAAACGCTTACAGGGTTGTCCAGAACCAAAGAAAGAGGAGATCAATGTGGAAGAGGTAGAGAAAAAGTTATCAATCAGCGCCCATAAAATCCAATTTAACACGGGTAGCTCGGTCATCAAGCAAAGCTCTTATGTAGATTTGAAAAAGGTATTGACTTTGATGCAAACTTATTCTAAGAGTAAATTTAGAATTGAAGGGCATACTGATAATGTAGGAAACCCCGCCCGAAACAAGGCATTATCACAGCGTAGAGCCAATGCAGTTAAAAAATACTTTACCGACAAGGGCATCAGTGCTTCTCGGATCTCGGCAACTGGTTATGGTGATGCCAAGCCAGTGACTACGAATAATACTCCACAGGGACGTAAAGAAAACCGAAGAGTAGAAATTCACCTTGCCGAATAAAAAGCGCTGAGTAAAAAATCTCGAATAAAAACATTGAACAAACAATAGGGTTGTCTTTTTAAACTTCCTTTTTGGGGCGAATCTCAAAAAGGAAGTTTTTTATTTTGGCCAGTATCGCTATAAATTACTTTCTTCTTACTTTCTTCTGTAAAACAAAAGATCCGCTTCTACCCCACCTCTCTCTTCACTAAGGGTAAAGTAGCCTCCTCCATCGAGTTTCCAGGCAATGGATTCTCCTTGTGGTTCTACCGTGTATGGTAATCTGGTTGGGGTTGTGCTGAGCAATTCTTCAATCGGTTCGTTCCCTGATCGTTTCCAATAATATACGTTTCCATAATCTTTGATCAACACCTCTTTGCCATCAGGTGAAATATCACCGGCTATGATCTTATGAAAGCCCAACGTTCCTACCTGCTCCAAAGTGTTGAGGTCTTTGGTAGATTGAGGATAACGCAACACATATACCCTTACATTCTCTTCACGCTTGGTAATGATGTAAATGTTTTTGGACGCTGGATCAATCATCATCGTTTCTGCATCACGATTGCCATCAGGAAACTGAAAGCGAATGGTCTCTATCTCTTTGTTCGCGATCACCTTGTTTACTGGAGACGTTACTTGGCTTACATCAGGCTCCACAAAGCGATAAATCATTTTTTCATCGTATTTGGCTTTGTTGTCTCCTATTTCGCCTACATATAAGTAATTAGCCCCTGCTTTAGGACCCGGCCCCAAAGTAATGTCTTCCCAATCACGGGCTTTGATTCCTTCCAGGGTAAAAACCCCTAAATCCTCGCCTTTGTCATTCAGTAAAAAAAGCTTGCTTTTTCCGCCACTATCGTTGTGAGTCCAATATGCTTGTGAATTGCTACGGCTGGCCACCAAGCCTGAAGCCTCGTTGACCTCAGCACGCTGTAATCGCCCCTGAACCACCGAATTTTCAACTAAACCACCCTGCACTGAAAGTACAGGGGTTTTGCGCTCGGACTGAAAGT
>CALDJV010000163.1 GCA_937899305.1 uncultured Cytophagaceae bacterium | reverse complement strand
AGACCAAATGACCCAGCGTACCAATTTAAAATACCAAGCAAAGGCGCTTAATTACAACCATACTACTTATATGGTGGATCTAAAAGATCAAGCAGCGATGCAAAGTTTTCAAAATTCGCTGGGCAACGAAGCAGCCTCTGTTCAGCCAGTATATCTAAATCAAGATGGCGAAGAAATGGGGGTCACCAATGAAATCATGGTCCATTTCAAGCCTGGAGCTGATCCCATTAAAATTATGAAAATCCATAACGCAATGGGAATCAAAGTAAAGAAGGTAGCCATCAATTATGTTTTGCTTGAAGTTCCCGATAAAGCAGATGTTTTTAGCATGGCCAACTTATACCAGGAAAGTGGCTTGGCTGTTTATTCGCATCCTAATTTTATTTTGAAGCTGCACAAAACTGCTTACATTCCCAATGACGCTTATTTCAACAAACAATTTTATTTGCACAACACGGGACAAACCATCAATGACGGAAACTCGGGCACTGCAGACGCGGACGTAGATGCTCCCGAAGCTTGGGACATTACCAAAGGGAACTCAAATATTGTAGTAGCTGTGATTGACGAAGGAGTTACCAGTAACCACCCAGATTTACCCAATAGCCGTCAAGTAAGATTGAACGGTAGTAACTTTGCTTCTTCGGTGGATGGTACTAACGCCAATGACCCATCTCCTACCAGTGGTAACCATGGAAACGCTTGTGCTGGAATTATTGGAGCCACTCAGGACAACAACCAAGGAGTAACCGGGATAGCCCCCAATGTAAAAATTATGCCTATTCGCCTTTCATTTAGTGGAGGAGGCAGTAACTTAATAGTAGATGCCATCAACTTTGCCTGGCAAAATGGAGCCGACATCATCAGTAACAGCTGGGGCTACGGCAGTTCAAATCCAAATTTTATTCCTGCTATGGTTCAGGCTTTTCAGGATGCAACTACCCAAGGACGTGGTGGCAAGGGAAGCGTGGTATTGATTGCAGCTGGAAATACGGCCAACCAAAACGGTGGCAACAGTGGTTTTGTTGGTTTCCCCGCAAACATCAATGTAAGTGGGGTAATTACAGTAGGGGCGAGTGATCGTTTTGACAAGCAATCGGATTATAGCCCAACTAGTAACTCTAGTTCATCAAACAATCAAATCATTGATTTAGTGGCCCCTTCTCACCGAGACTATTCAGAAGGCCTTGAAATCTGGACCATTGATATTCCGGGAACTTCTGGTTATAACAGTGGGGCATTGCCTAGCTCAGGAACAAATTACTTGTCTTATACGGGGCGTATGGGAGGAACCTCAGCGGCTACTCCTTTGGCTGCTGGTATCGCCGCCTTGGTACTATCGATAGATGCCGACCTTACTCAGCAAGAAGTATTCAATATTTTGACTCAGAGTGCTGATGATGTAGGAGGATACAACTATGTAAATGGGGTAAGTAATCAAATGGGTCACGGAAGAGTAAATGCTTTTAAAGCAGTACAGCAGGCTCAAGGAAGTGGCAATAGCTGTGGTACTCCGGCAAGTGTAGCTTCTACTGGCGTCACTCAAAACGCTGCTATAGTAAGTTGGAATGCCGTGAGTGGAGCTACTCAATATACTTTAAGGTATAGAGTGGCGGGTACTTCTAGCTGGACTACTGTCAATAACGGTACTCAAACTAGCTACACCATCAGTGGTTTATCATCAAACACGACTTATCAGGTGCAAGTAAGCGCTACCTGTGCCAGTGGTACCAGTCCTTACTCGGCTTCCATTAATTTTACCACAGGAGGATTTGTTCCCCCTACTTATTGTACTTCGCAAGGAACCAATGTAAGCTATGAGTATATCAATTCGGTAGCCCTTGGTACCATCAACAACACTTCACAAAGCGACAATGGCTACGGGGACTATACCTCACTTTCTACCAATCTTACCGCCGGTGGTTCAGCTAGCATCACAATTACCCCTGGTTTCCCCCGAGGTTCTTCTTACACCGAAAGCTATAAGGTATGGATAGACTTTAACCGTGATGGTGATTTTACGGATGCGGGTGAAGAGGTTTTCTCTCAAAGCAGTTCATCAGCAGTGAGTGGTTCTATCAGCATCCCTGCCGGAGCAGTGTCAGGTACTACTCGTATGCGGGTATCTATGCGTTACAATACGGCACCCGCTTCTTGCGGCAACTTTACCTATGGTGAGGTAGAAGATTATTCGGTAAATATTACGGGAGGCAGTGGAGTAAGCATTAACAATGGCAATCAAGCCAGCCCATCGGTAGCATCAGAGTTGAATCCTCAAATTATGGAAACGTCCTTCCAGCTCAGTACTTATCCTAATCCTACTACTGAGGAAGTAAATGTAAGCTTACAAATGCCAGAAGAAACTGAAGTAAGCATTACTTTGATCAACTTCCAGGGACAACAAGTAATGAGTAGAAGCATGAACATTGCCCGAGCAGGTCTTACCGAAAGGCTCAATGTGAGTAACCTCAAAAAAGGAATTTACTTGATGACCATTCGCGCTAAAAACGGTTATAAACAAACCCAGAAAATAGTGATTAAATAAATGTCTAATATCCTAACTTAACCACTTTATTAGGTTGGCCCCAGCGGAGTAAAATCCGTTGGGGTTTTGTTTTTAGTAATCTGTTTGTCTATAAATTGTTCTATTGCTATATTATTTTATTGTTCCGCTTCGCTCATTGTTCTATGGTTAAATGGCTATATAATTGAATGGTTAACGCTTCGCTTATTGCTTTATGGTTAAATTGCTCTATTGTTGCATTGTTCCGCTTCGCTCATTGTTAAATTGTTGCGCAAGGCGACGAAAAACTGTGGACTATGGACCGTAGACTGTGGACTACAGAAAACTACGAACTACTGACTAACAACTCCCAACTAAAAAACGACGTGTTTATAGCCTTTTTCGTTTGTATTATTTGCCTTTCTTTTGGATATTGATGGTCATTATGTCCATATACCTATGAACCAACCCAAAATAAAAAAGCCTGCCTATCATTTATTTTGGCTTATAAAAATGGCTTGGCGAGATAGTCGCCGAAATCTCTCGCGTTTATTATTATTCATCTCTTCCATCGTATTGGGGATTGCTGCTTTGGTGGCCATCAACTCGTTTGGGGATAATATGCGGCAAGCAATCAATACCCAATCTAAAGAATTACTAGGTGCCGATTTGGTAATTCGTAGTACCCAACCTCTAGACTCGATCAAGAGCCCTGAAATCCGCCAATTGATAGATTCGATTGCTCAATTGGGTGAAGTCTCCCAGGAAGTGGGCTTTGTTTCTATGATTTATTTGCCCAAAACCAAAAACAGTCGTTTGGTAAGCTCGACTTTGGCCTTTTAAATTACAGAACCCTTCGTGGAAATAGCAGTT
>CALDJV010000162.1 GCA_937899305.1 uncultured Cytophagaceae bacterium | reverse complement strand
GAACTCCAATTTTACAACTTTTTTCTTTACTCTCATTTTTTATAAGAAAGCCCTGATTAATTGAATGAAAAATGAAAAACGCAAAGTGAAAAATAATATACCGCTTTGCGCAACCATTTAAGATTAGCTTCGCAGAGCTCCCTTTGGTCGGTTCTTCCTTCGTCAGGAGAGCTGTAACAATGAGCGAAGCGGAACAATAGAATAATAATCGCTTTGCGCAACCATTTAACAATGTAGCAATGAGCCGAAGGCGGAACAATAGAAACTGTCGCTTCAAGTGATTGAGTTGGAGGCTAGTGCCTCCTTCTCTAATTTCAGATCTGAAAGCTAAAATCAAAGCTGCGCATAAATCAAATCTATGGCTTCTTGGGCACCCAATGGAATGGAAATGTGACCATAGGGCACCTTGTCGTCCCGGGGGTTGATTCGGATTAAGGTAGCGTTCAGTCGTTGGGTGAGCATTTGAGAGTTGAGTCGTACAGTTGGTACTGCTTTTCCAGCTCCCATCTCAATGATTGCAACTGGTGGACGCCCCGCTTTTACCTTCTGGATGAATTGCTCGAAACGACTATTTTGCTCATTGGTACGGTCATAGCTCCAATAACCATCCCCAAACATCAATATATTTGGCCGGGCCAATGCTCCACAATGTGGGCAACGTGGCAGTGGCTCCTGTGCCTCGAAGGTAGCTTCATTCACCACTACTTGCTCATCTTTGGCGTCCCATATATCCCCTTCACAATCGTCTACGCATTGAAAATGATGAATGGAACCATGGCATTCCTGAATCCGCTCTTCGGGGAAACCAGCTTTCTGAAATTGTCCATCTACATTGGAGGTAAATACAAAATATCCTTCTGGCATTTGTTGCCCCATTTCCAATAATTGATAAAAACCTCGGTGAGGTTGAGTAGCCCGATACAAATTGAGCCGATGCCCATAAAAGGCCCAAGCCAGCTCTGGTCGCTCGTGAAACCAATGTGGGTCTGCCATCTCGGCAAAACTAAGTCCTAGTTTGGCAATGGGTGGATATGCTTTCCAAAAACCTTCTTTGCCCCTGAAGTCGGGCAATCCAGAATCTACTCCCATTCCTGCGCCCGCACTGATGACGAGTGCCTTGGCATTCTTAATGATGCTGATGGCATCTTCAATCGATTTTCTGATGTTTTCCAAAATGATATAAAGTGAGGTTGCTTGTTACTTATTTATGATGGTAAAATGATATAAAGTGAGTTTGACTTATAGTATGATATCAAAAAACTCCATTTTCGACGCTAATACCATCGAAAATGGAGTAAACTCAACCGTGTTTTTTATTTTTTATCTTTCAAATAAAACACAAACTCTCCCCCTTCGTCACCTACGTTTTTGAGCGGGTGGCCAATGGGAGTTTGGTTGGCATTGTTTGAAACTGATACTTTCACGTATTGGATCAATTCACTGATTGGGAATCGTTTTTTGGTGTTATTTTTTAGGTATTTCAAAAAATAATTGGCAAACGGGCTGCTCTTGCCTACATCCCCATCCGATACAAACTCTAAACGACCGGAAGCCAACCCCCAGCGAGACCTAAAGCGTTCTACATTGTCGATATACCCTCGCTTGCCTGACGAAAATAAAGAACCCGAAAAGCAAGCATCAGCCACTAAGAATATGTGGCGGGCCTTGATGGCTTTGATGTATTTCAACAAGGTAGAATTCGCCAAATATTGGGTTTCCTCTCCTTTTTTGGCGTTGAAAGGAATCCAAAATCCTTCTTCGATGGCTGCATTATAAAACCCATGTCCAGAATAGTACAACAACAGGTTGTCTTTTGGGGTAATTTTCGTTCTCAACTTTGATAATTTGCTTAAGATATTCTTGATGGTGGCCTCTTCATTGTAAATTTCTACCGTGTTGGCTTGGTCAAAACCATAGCGTTTTTGCAACACTGCTTTTATTTTGCGGGCATCCGAAGCGGCATTACTCAACGTATCCCAAAATTTATATTTTTTGATACCTACCACCAATAAGTAGTTTTTCCCTTTGCCGCCCACATCAATGTTTAGGTCGTCTCCATAAAACACCTTTCCTCCACTTCCTTTGTTGTGAGTAGGTTTCTTGGGTTTTGGGGGCAGCGGCGCATCTTTGGCATTGTTCAAAGTTACTGGAATCTTTCCACTGGTATACAAAATCACCTTGTTGTCGGCACCACCTGACACCACCAATTCTTGATTGACATCCACCGAAAGCGCTCCTCCCACGTGCATTTCATAGGAATCATCTTCTAATGATAATTTGTTGTCTTCCCAAGGGTATATTCGTATACCACGGTATTTACAACCAGTCACTAGAAATTTACCATCGGCTTTAAACTTCATCCCCCAAATAGGTCCTCCGGGAGTACTCAAACTATCTACATACACAAATTTACCGTTGCGTTTACTGCCTTTCCACTTCAAGTGAAAAATTCTTTGACGGGCATTAAAAACAATGTCTTTTCCATTGGGATGAAAAGCTATAGAACGAGACCATTGCTTGCGAGGTATTTGTTGGTATTCCTCAAATTTACCTTTGCGAAAACGATAAACAAGGATATGGGCGGTAATTCCTGACAAAGCAAAATATTGACCATTGGGGCTAAAACTAATGCCTCGAAAGTGTTGAAATCTTTTGTGGGTATATTTGAGGGTTTGCGCCAATTCAAATTTTTTACCTTTCCACTGCCATATTTTCACCGATCCGGTTTTGGGCTCTCGAGCCCTGCCTGCGGTGATCAAAAATTTACCATCAGGGCTGTACGCTACCACTGGCCAGCTCCCAGTTTTCAATTTTTGAATGATTTGCTTTTGGCCAATGTCCAAAATGCCTACATTTCGAGTAGACTGGTATTTGGTGAATGCCAGGTGTTTTTCGTTGGGGGAAAACGCTACCCGCATTCCATAGTTTTTGGGGTTATTCTTATAGCTCCAAATTTTGGCAAAAGTTCGATCACGGAGCTCCACACTGTTGTCTTTCACTGCAATGGCCAAGTAATTGTTCTTGGAAGAGAATTTGACCCCCAGTATTTTATCCTTGTATCCAGTAAACTCTTTGAATTTTTGAAGCGAAAAGTCCTGGGCAAAAAGGTGGGTGGTCAATAAAAAGAAACACCCAAAAGAAAACCAAAATAGGTTTGGAAATTTTTTCATTATGAATTTAATAAATTAGTTAGTAGTTCTATTTAGTCCATAGTTTTTAGTCCAAGGTCGACAGTCCATAGTTTTTCTTTAGTCCATAGTCGATGGTCAATAGTCCATAGTAGCGCAAGGCGGAACAATTGGTTTCAGTCCACGGTCGACAGTCCAATGCTGTTTCCTTAAGCAGCCCTAGCAAAATTAGTATTTTGCCTGAACCT
>CALDJV010000161.1 GCA_937899305.1 uncultured Cytophagaceae bacterium | reverse complement strand
AAAAAATCGTTGGAGATCAACCCCAATAACCCCATGGTATGGTACAACCTGGGCATTGCTTACGCCAACTTGGGCCGCGACCGAGATGCCTTGCCTTGTTTTGAAAAAGCAGTGGGACTGAATCCCGAATTTGATTTGGTATGGTACAACCTAGGTATCATTCATATCAACCTCAGTGAATACGAAAAAGCCATTCCTTGCTTTGAACGGGTGGTGAATACCCGTCCCTCGTTTGACAAAGCTTTGTACAACATTGCTCGGGCGTATAATTTTATGAAAAACCGCGACAAAACCCTGGAGTATTTAGGCAAATTTGTGGCCCTCAATAACAAATGGAAACGACATGCTTACAAAGACCGCAGCTTTGAGTGGCTCTGGGACGATGACGATTTCTTAAACTTGGTGGGGTAGTTTTTTTAGTCCACGGTCGACAGTCCATAGTTTTCTTTAGTTAGTAGTTCGGAGTCAGTAGTTTTATCTAGTCCATAGTCCACAGTCGATGGTCCATAGTAACGCAAAGCGGTGCAAATCAATCAATCATCAAAAATCAATAATGATGATAATGTGTCGCTTCGCGCAACCATTTAGCCATAAGCGCAGCGAAACAATATAACAATCAGCTGAAGGAATGACCTGTCTTTTCAACTATTTTGCGCAGTTGCTTCATGAAATATCACCAAATGCATTTGTTGTTGCTCGGCCCCGTAGGGTTCTAACCAATACCCAATGGGAAGCCTGGATTTACGTCTGATGATTAACAAACGAGTAATACTGCCGACCGATCTACCATAACGACCTCCTCTATAAAAAACGTCAGATAAAGCTGATCTAAGGCCGTCTTTATCCAGAGGGTTGAGGTATTCGAGGTGGTTTGTAATCCTTTGAAAGTCAGTAGCTACTCCTGAAAAATAGAAGATCGCTTTAGCCTGATCGCTTTGGGAATACAACAACAAAGTCGCTTTTACATCTGACCATTGATCGGTAGTGGCGATTTCGAGAGACTCATTACAAATAGAATACAATTGCCAAAATTGACTTCTGCCCCATTTTGTAATAGGAAAATGGTCTTGTAGCGTGCTTAGATAAGACATTTTTTGGGAGTGCTTCAAGATACCTTTATGACGAAATACCTTAAAATCGGATGAAAATGGGTCGATACTCTGGGAAATCCATAGTTGTTGAGCTAGTACCTGATTGGCCTTTACTGGGCTTTTCAAGAGTTTAAAAATTTGCTCTATTTTTTGTGCGTCGTTCATATTTCTACCATTATAAGGGATAAAGAAACTTGTATACAAAAAAAACGCATATTCATTTCTTAAATCATATCAAATCTTGTTTTTTTTATACAAATGCGTTTTTGGGCTTTTTTTACAAAGTTTATGGATAAAAATTGAATGGTATAAGACTCATTATCAATGGTATAAAAACATCAACGTTTGCCGAATATTACATCGTAGAATATAACGAAACCACTGGCTTACACCAGGCATTGATCTGTCGTCAACATTTTGTGGGGTGTAATATCAGTCAATTGTTCACTCAAACCTTATACCTATGAAAAATAACCATTACTCATTGATTGCCCCTTTTAGTTTTTTTGCACTATTGTTACTTGGCTTACTGCCAGCCCAGGCCCAAAACTCGGGAAGTTGTGAACTACAAAGGCGTTGTCGTCAAGCGATGTCCCAGAGTACATTTGCCCAGAAAAAACTTGAAGTTACTTATGCCAGTGGCCTACAGCGTCTACAAGTGGCCAATCGCATTGCCCGTAACAATTGCTTCAGTAGTCTTCAGGTAAAAGAAATTGCTCAACTTTTACAGAGAGATTTCCACCGATTTGTATTTGCCAGAAGGGCTTTTCGTCGTACTGTAGACCAACGTAACTTTGACTTGGTATCTCCTGCCTTTGATGATTATAGCTACGCCAGTCGCTTGAAACGAATTATCAATTTCCAAGGAGGTGGTACCGACGGAGCGGGATTTGGAGGAGGGTTTGGAGGTGGTAATGATGATGGTACCGATGGTAACTTGATTGATAATCGCAACTATCAGCGGATATACCAAAGCATTGCGGGTGAACGCACTAGTAAACTATTTACTGCGCAACGACTTTTACGAACCGAGCGAAAAAAAATGAGTACTAATCAGATAAGAAAAATTACCCAACTCTTTGAATGCGACCTAAACCGTCTGCAATTCTTGAGGTTTGCCTATCGTTATGCGCATCGTAAACCTGATTATTACCAACTGACCAATTTATTGGAGTCAACATTTCATCAGCAAGCCCTTTTAAATTCTATCAGAAATGGCTAATACCAAAGAGAGACCAAGAAATAGGTAAGGGAGGATGTAATAAATAGTCTCCCTATTAAAGCCAGTGGTTTTGCGGATAGATGAGGCTATTTTTTGCGCCCATAGCAGTGCTACGGGCAAGAAAAATAACGAAATGTATTCGTGAAAGAACGGCTACTAATTGGGTATGTTATTTTTTAGATACTCCCTAAAATAACCTATCATTCAATCATCTTGCTTCAATCATCGTTTTGAAGCAAGATGATCTTATTTTATCAGGATAATGATTCCTAAGTAATGTGTTACTAAACCAATGCTGTGCGCGAATATAAATATCAAAAATGGTAACTTTACAATGTTAAATATTACTTCTATGAAAAACATCTATCTATTCTCACTAATTGCTAGTTTAATTTCCTTAGGGGCCTGGGGGCAAAATCGGGGGTGTAACAATCCCATGTCTAACTTTGCCTTTCAGCAAAAATTTAGAAATCTGCAACGTCAGTTCAACGAAACCAATAAGCTTCAGGCTGCACTCAGGGTGGTACGCAATAATTGTTTTACAAGTGCCCAGGTAAAAGAGGTATCGTTGTTGTTCCAAACCGACGCTTCCCGGATCACTTTTGTTCGAGCTGCTTACCCCAAAACCTACGATAGAAATGCATTTCATCATGTATACGATGCTTTTGCTCAGTTTGAAAATATGGCCAAGGCCCACGAAGCCATCTTGCAACTACGCCAAGGAGGGAACAGCGGCGGAAGTGGAGGAAGCGGTGGAAATGCAGGTTATTCGGGTACCATCACCTTTCCTTCCTGGCAATATCCAGGCATCACCAACTATCGAGGCAAGACCAATTGTGGGCAATACCTCAACAATATTAAGTTTACCAATTACGCCCGTCAGATCTATCAACAACAAAATACCAACAATCGGTATCAACAGGCTTGGCAAATCATGACTACCAACTGTATGACCACTGCTCAGGCAATGAAGTTGGTTTCCTTGATTCGACAAGACAACCAGCGCTTAGGGATAAGAATTTAAAACCACCCTAAAAAAATTTAGGGAAAGTTCATTGAATGTTTGTA
>CALDJV010000160.1 GCA_937899305.1 uncultured Cytophagaceae bacterium | reverse complement strand
TCGCCCTGCGGTTTTGCCTACTTTTTGAGCTGTAGCAAAAAGTAGGGAGGAAGAATAATAAGTAGCTGATTATCAGCGTGAATTTATTCTTCATTATATGAAAAATTGACTGACGTGAATATTTTCTTTGAAAAAACTCGGAATAATGCCTTTAAATATGTTCTTCTTAAGGAAACAGCATTGGACTATCGACCGTGGACTAAAAAAACTATGGACCATCGACTATGGACCAAACAAAACTACCAACTACGATCTACCAACTAAAAAACTCCCAACTAAAAGAACTACTCCTTTTTTGTTTTTGAACTGTCCTTTATCTGATAGCCCGTTTTCGCTCTGGAGCTGGTGATATAGGGTTGGTTTGTTTATAGGGCTATTTGGCGATAAACAATACAGAATTAAACCTTCTTTAGGACAAACCAATGCTGCCAGCAAAGGGCGTAAATAAAAAAAGCAGAACTTTCGTCCTGCTTCCTGATGGTAAATCGTCTTTAGTATAGGAATAGCCTGGTGACTACCAGCCATATACCCAGCACAATACTGATCAAACCCAGCGTAGTTTGCATAGGTCTTAACTTTGCTAAAAGTTGCTTGCCTTTTTCCTTGGCTTCCTCACTATTAGATAATACCAAACTATTGATGAGTGTATAACCCAACAAAAAGCCCAGTGCAGCTTCTAATAAACTGCCTGCTAGCCAAGAGGCCCACCATAAAGCGTGGTATTTGAGCAAGCCAATGCTAAAAATAGCACGAATAACTCCCCATAAGCCCCAAAAGAAGAAAAGTAGACCAATCCAACCTTGATAAGGGGTAATTTTATCCAAGAGTTCTTTGGCATTGGGTCGGCGTGAAAGTAACAGAGAAGGTGCGGCCAAAACACCTAGTACGACCAACGTAATTCCATATATAATTCCGTAAAGCATTTTTAGTGGTTTTTAAAATTGTAAGTGAATGGATATACAATATACAAAAAAAGCAGGGAGAGCAAAAACATGCTTCCCTGCTTGGTCTGTCAAAGTTTAATATAAACTTTCTTAGGATGGCAATATTGAGATTTTGAAAAGGTATATTATATGTACAATATCTTATAAATACCAAGGCTGAAACACAGCGTCATTGGTATAGGTATCCAGGCGTTTCTGGGTCATTGCATTATTTTCCAAAGTGACCTGGGTTGTTTGTAAATCTTTTATTTCTTGTTCTAACTCTTGGATTTTCTCAAATAAAATGCTGGACAAGCTCTGGATTTGGTTGCTTACCATTTCCTTGATTTCAGGTGCTTCGTTATTGTTCACCTGCACAGGTCTTGACTTTGTCTTGGCAGTGGCTGCTTTTTTGGCTGTTTTCTTAGGTTTGGGAGTGATTTTCCAAACAATTTCTCTGGTATTATTATCTATTCCTAAACTATCCATGCGTGTAATTTTTAAAAGAGTATATGGGGTATATGCTAATTATATGAGCGTTAATGTCTTTGTTATGACAAATATAGTAGCATTTTGGAATGAATGCCAAATTTTTAAACATAATTTTTGCTATTTTTTTTAGCAATCAATACTTGCCTTCAATAGGAGCATAAAACCAGAAAAAAATTCTTGTTTTGAGAAGCGATCTTCCGCAAATTTTGATAAATTACCGTAGACGATTTTTTCATCATACTTTAAAATATGGCCAAAACTATCAAAAACTGGGGAGGTACAGTGTCATTCAATCCCAAATTTATCCGTTATCCTACATCACACGAAGAAGTAGTAGAGATTGTAAAAACTGCCCGTCAAAATCGTCAACAAGTACGGGTGATTGGTTCGGGGCACAGCTGGACATCCTTGGTAAATACCCACCAAATATTAATTTCACTGGATCGATACCAGGGGATCATCAATCTAGACACCGTAAACTGTACTGCAGTAGTGAAAGCAGGTACCAAGCTAAAACTGTTGGGTGAATTGCTACACGCTGAAGGGTTGGCGATGGAAAATATGGGAGACATCAATGTACAATCTATTGCGGGGGCGCTGAGTACGGGCACCCACGGTACTGGAGTAAAGTTTGGAACACTGGCCACCCAAATGTTAGAAATTACTTTTGTCAACGGGTTGGGCGAAACCGTGGTTTGTTCGGAACATACCAATCGAGAGATTTTCAAAGCCGCTCAAATATCATTGGGGGCTTTGGGGATCATCACCAAAATTAAGCTCAGGCTAGTGCCTACCTTCAAGCTCGAGTATGTATCGCTCAAGGCCAATTTAGACGATACACTACTCCAATTAGACAAATACAAGCAAGAAAACCGCAACTTTGAGTTTTACTGGTTTCCCCATACCAAAACAGTGCAACTAAAACTGGTCAATAAAACACCAGCTCCTCCCAAAAATGTAGGCTTGGTCAAAAAATTCAACGATGTAGTGATGGAGAACGGAGTATTTGGATTATTGAGTCGCGTGTCGCGTGCCTTTCCTAAAATGGCTCCACGAATCAGTAAAATTTCGGCTTGGGGAGTATCCAAGGGTACCTATATCAATCACAGTCACTTAATATTTGCTACCCAACGCTGGGTACGTTTTTACGAAATGGAGTACAATATTCCTCAGGAGTGTTTCATTAGCGCCATCAAGGAGATAGAGGCTTGCGTAAATAAAAATCAATTCAAGGTACATTTTCCGGTTGAATGCCGTTGGGTACAAGCCGATGACATTATGATTAGCCCCGCCAATGGGCGCGATTCGGCCTACATTGCCATACACATGTACAAAGGGATGGAATACAAAGCTTATTTTGAAGCCATTGAGCAGATATTTCGAAAGTATGGAGGGCGCCCACATTATGGCAAAATGAATACTTTGAAACAGGTAGATTTTGCGGAGCTATACCCCAACTGGCAAAAATTTATGGACATGCGTGAACAAATGGACCCCGACAAGGTGTTTTTGAATGCATATTTAGAAGAATTATTTGTACAAAAGACGCTTCAGGAGCCTTAACACCAATTTAACACTGTAAAATTGAAACTTTGTGGTGATTGTTTGGGTTCTTTTTGTACATTAGCGCCAAGCAAGAATACTTAAAGTTTATAACATCAAAATTACATAGAAAAAAACTTGTTACATCATCTCCAAAATATCGCCCAAGTTTGTACCGCAACTTGTTGTTGTTGGGCGGCGATCGCATGCTGTTGCATGTCCAAGAGAAGGGTAACAATTCATGATATAATCTAGACACAAAAATATAACGATATACTTGAAGCCTTTCTCTGAGTTCCCTTGGAACCACCGAGAAAGGCTTTTTTTATGCCCCTAGAGGGTTAGGCTTCTATACAATTAAACTTTCTTATAACTCCATAATAGTAGCTTAAAACCTACTTTAAATTAAAAAAGAACACTAAAATGCAAACGCTCGTTGCTCCTCCGGCCCTGGAAACCCGCTTAAAGCAAGTAGAAAAATTGATTGGGAATACTCCATTGGTACCACTCGACAGGGTATACCAAAACCCAAAAGTAAAAATATTGGCCAAACTAGAATGGCAACAATTGGGGGGGAGTGTAAAGGCTCGTCCCGCTTTTAATATCATCAAACAAGCCATTTTGAGTGGCCAACTCGACAAAAGCAAAACTTTACTAGACGCCAGCAGTGGCAACACGGGCATTGCTTATGGTGCAGTAGGAGCGGCCTTGGGTATCAAAGTGGCCCTTTGCTTGCCCGAAAATGCTTCCAAAGAGCGAAAAATGATTTTGCGTTCTCATGGTGTAGAAATCATTTACACCCCCGCGACCGAACTTACCGACGGAGCTCAAATACGAGCCAAGGCTTTGTACGCCGAAAACCCTGATAAATACTACTACGCCGATCAATACGCCAATGAACACAATTGGAAAGCCCACTACGCCCACACTTCCCAAGAAATTTATAAACAAACCAATGGTGAAATTACCCACTTTGTAGCTGGATTGGGTACTTCGGGTACTTTTATGGGAACCAGCCGTGGCTTAAAAGCACTGGACCCCAACATCGAGGTCATTTCTTTTCAGCCCGATTCTCCAATGCATGGACTGGAAGGTTGGAAACACATGGAAACCGCCATTGTACCTCAATTTTATGATCCGACATTGGCGGATAAAAACTTGGAAGTGAGTACGTTTGATGCCTATGATATGGTGAAAGAAGTGGCTCAAAAAGAAGGTTTATTGATTAGTCCATCGTCAGCTGCCAATTTGGTAGGGGCAATGCAAGTAGCCGATACCTTGGAGGAGGGCACCGTAGTAACGGTATTTGCCGATAGTGCTGATAAGTACAGTGAGGTATTGAACAATATATTTGAGAATTAGAAAAGTTTTTTTAGTTCGGAATTTTTTAGTTGGTAGATCGTATTAGTTCACGGTCGATGGTCCATAGTCCATAGTAGCGCAAAGCGGTACAAATAGCTTTTAGTCCATAGGCGATGGTCCATAGATTTTTTAGTCCACGGTCGACGATCCATAGTTCACAGTAGCGCGAAGCAATGCAAATAAATCATCGTTTGGCGTAACAATAGAACAATGAGTGTAGCGGAACAATAATATATATAAAATGAAAAAACTAGAAATCAATTCGGAGGCCCTGGAACGCATGCAAAAGCACGCTGAGGCGACCTATCCGAATGAATGTGTAGGTTTCTTTTATGGAAATGAAAACGACACTGTAAGATTTATAGAGCAAGCGGCCGAAGTTCCTAATAGCAAGGAAGGAGACCAACGTCGTAGGTTTGAGGTACATCCGAAAGATTACATGAAAGCTGAAAGGTACGCGCTCGAGCACGATACTACTTTACTCGGAGTGTACCATTCGCATCCTGAACACCCCGCTATTCCTTCAGAGCACGATTTGAAGGTAGCTCAACCTTTTTTTTCTTATATTATAGTATCGGTCAAAGGCGGTAAGAGTGTAAAAGTGAGGTCGTGGCAATTGAATGACAAGAATGTATTTGAAGAAGAAGTAATAGTTGATTGAGAACAGAGGTTACTCGGTCAGGTTAATTGTTTTATGGTTAAATGGCTGCGCGACGCGCTGAACTACCATCGACTACTGACCATAGAGTAATCGTTTTTCTTTTTTCGCAAATATGATAATGTAATAATAGAACAATAAAAAAATAAATAATAAAATGGCAAAGATCATCATCCCAACTCCCTTGAGAAAATTTACTCAAAATCAAGCTTCATTTGAAGGCAACGGTAGTACTGTGGGAGCTACCATTGAAAACTTGACTGAAACCTTCCCCGACATCAAGCAACATTTGTTGGATGAAAATGGCAAGCTTCGAAATTTTGTAAGGGTATACATTGGAGACGAAGACATCAAGGCTTTGCAAAACGAAGCGACTGAGGTAAAAGCCGATTCAGTGATTAGTATTGTGCCTGCCATTGCCGGAGGCAGTCTTTAATCAACAATAATTCAAAAACAATCTGGTAACAGAACTCTAAATGAACAATGGAAAATATCACTTTTAGTAAAGAAGAATTAGAGCGCTATAGCCGCCACTTGATTATCCCTGAATTTAACATTGAAGGCCAGCGTAAACTCAAAGCCGCTAAAGTATTGGTAGTGGGTTCGGGAGGCCTGGGCAGCCCACTTTTGTTGTATTTAACTGCCGCTGGAGTTGGTACCATTGGCATCGTTGATTTTGATATAGTAGATGATTCTAACTTGCAGCGTCAAGTGCTTTTTTCGGTAGATGACGTGGGAACTTCCAAGGTAGAGGCGGCCAAAAAACGTTTGCAAGGGCTCAATCCACACATCAATTTTATTTTACACAACGAACCTCTGACTTCGCACAATGCTCTGGAGATTGTGAAGGATTATGATTTGGTAGCTGATGGTACCGACAATTTTCCTACCCGTTACTTGGTCAACGACGCCTGTGTATTGTTGGGTAAACCCAATGTATATGCTTCTATTTTCCGATTCGAGGGACAGCTCTCAGTGTTCAACTATACCAACAAAGAAGGTGTACTGGGACCTAATTATCGAGATTTGTATCCTACCCCACCACCTCCTGGTTTGGTACCGAGTTGTTCCGAAGGAGGCGTGATTGGCGTATTGCCGGGTATTATGGGAAGCTTACAGGCCAACGAAGTCATCAAGGTGATTACTGGGGTAGGGGAGCCACTTTCAGGGCGTTTGTTTTTGTACGATGCAGCAGCTTTTGAGACCCGCACCCTGAAGATTTACCGAGATGAAAACAACCCGCTCAATGGTAAAAACCCTACCATTACCGAGTTGATTGACTACGACCATTTCTGTGGCATTGTACCCAAAGGCGAAAAACAAAGAGATGTAAAGAGTGTGACGGTACATGAGCTCAAAGGTTTGATTGAGCAAAAAGAAGACATTCAAGTAATTGATGTGAGAGAAGGGTACGAATACGAAATTGCCAACATCGATGCAGAGTTGATTCCGTTGGGGCAAATCGAAGCACAGTTAGATAAGATTGCCTCTGATAAAAAAGTGGTATTGCATTGCCGTAGTGGCAAACGCAGTGCTGATGCGATAGAGCTATTGGAGAAAAAATATGGATTTAAAAACCTCTACAATCTAGAAGGAGGAATTCTGGCCTGGGCCGACGAAATTGATACTTCTTTGGCAAAGTATTAACGAAGCAGTCATTGGCATTCAGCTAAAAAAATTAGAATATAAGCCTAAAGCGACAAGTGGTATTTTTACCCTTGTCGCTTTTTACATTATTTGATGGGCGTTTCGGTCAGGCTCACAATTTCAAAGTGTTGGTTGAAAGTAAATCGGGCCCTTACTTTGGCCTGATAACCCTGCCAACTGAGCTTGACCGGAACGGTGAGTACATTGCCTTTGATGCTTGATTTAGCGAAACTAAGCATATACAAAACGTCTTTTTTAGAATTTAAAAAACGAGCCGCTTCTTTAGCAATGGTTGTTCCATTGGTATTCACCATACCGAGCCAACGGCGTATTTTGGGAGCAAACAAATAACCAATGTTCTCATAGGTCTTGAATTGCATGCGAGATCCCTCAACCAGAGATTGGTAATACAAGGCGACCCTTAGACTCATGAGGTATTTTGGACTTAGATTGAGGGGGGGGCGTGGTGTGCCTGATGCAAATCTGAGGGTGCCATATTTGGTTTTTTTATACAAGGTATGAGCGGTGGATTCTTGTTGGGTTTCTTTTGAGAAAAAGTTTTCTTCCAGTTTTACTGATAAATCCTCGTATATCTGACCAGTAAGGATGCGTCCATAACTCAAAGGCGGATTAGAAAAGAAATCTAATTTTTGGAGTAATCTGCCTTGTGGGTTGAAAATTAATATATAAGCATGGGCGCGACCACTCACGGTTACCAATAACCATTTATTGGGGCTGGATTGCTTTATTTCGCCTACTGCGGTAAAGGTATAAGGTTCTCCAATGATTTTTACTACGTATTTCTCAGGAATAAATGCAGGTGACTGCTGGTTGAGTATATGATAGACTCCATCAGTAGAGATGGGCAGTTGGATGGGCCGAAACAAGGCCAGAAATTTTTTGAAGTCATCGGAGTACTGAGCCTTGGCCAGGGTAGGGGCCATCAATAATAAGCAAAATAAACAACTGCGTAGGCAACGAGAAAATTGAAGAATGACCATTTATTGATTTAATTAGGTGGTATATTAAAACTGCTAATTTAAACGAATCAAACACAACTTAAAGTGTTGTAAGGCCAAAATTTTGCGATTTCAATTTCAATTACCCATCTTAGCTCGACTTTGGCCTTATGTAGCATATGTTAAAATATGCTGCATATGC
>CALDJV010000159.1 GCA_937899305.1 uncultured Cytophagaceae bacterium | reverse complement strand
AGCTTTGAGTAATTTCACTAAAATCTCGACACTTATTTTGAAAGCGTTACTAAGTGGTTTGAGTTTTTGTAAATGGATGATTTTGTCAGCGTACTGACGGTTAATCCTATGGAATCATCCGCCCCAAAACTACACTTTCGGAAAATACAACGCAAGCGCAATTGGGGCATGTTTACCTAAAGTATACTTGCAAAACCACTTAAAAAAGTTGGTAAAACCCCAGTTAAATAACTGGTCATCAGCATAATGCAGTTGGCTTTTTTGGGCGGTATCATACTACCAGATATTTTTCGTTTGTGATCCAGCCAAACTCATTCATCGCTACACGTAGCGACGCAGGTACCAGCAAAATAAAACCAAGAAAGTGAACAAAAAAACCTAATCAATCCAACAACCTGGCTTCAAACATTTGCACAAACAAATGCACCATGGTGGTTTGCAGGTTACTGGCGGTATTGAGGGTAAGGTGGTTGGGCAAACGATCGGCAATTTGGTGGCGGGTTTGTTTCAGCAGCTCAAAATGCTCGATGCGGGCATCCGATACATTCCCTTCTTCTTCTCGGGCCCTCAATCGTTCTTTGACTACTTCGTCGGGGGCAATGGCTTCAATAAACACAATTCTCAGTGGTTGTACTTCCTTTACCCGATCCAACAATTTTTCTAGTTTAGAAAGGTCGCGAAAGGTTGCATCCAAAATGGCGGTCCCTTCCTGAAAAGCACAATCAATGCCTCGCTCAAAAAGTACCTCATACACCTTTTCAGTCATTTCTTTGGAGTACACTCGCGGCAAATCTTCGTCACTGGTACGTTCGTAGGTGGGTATGCCCGCCATTTGTTTGCGGATAAAGTCGGAGTTGAAGTGTTGAATGCCCATGTGCTTGGCGATTTTTTGGGCCAGGGTGGTTTTTCCGGTTCCAATACCACCATATACCACTACCAAGGTGGCCTGTGAGCCAATGAGGGCGTACTTGAGCGATAGTTTGAAGTATTTACGGGCTTTTTCGGCGCACTTATGGCGAATTTTGGCAGGTACTTCAGTCGACACCGAGGTAAAGCTTTCTACTTTGCCTTTGACGAAAGCCCGGTAAGACTTATAAAAGTCTAATAAATCCATAAAGTCACCTTTTTCCAATTGCTTGGTGATTTCTTCCACAAAAAAATTGGACAGGTTGTATTTATGTCTAAAATCCAGCTCCATACTCAGGAAGGCAATGTCGTTGAGGACGTCGATGCAGCGAAAACGCTCATTGAACTCAATACAATCGTAAATATTGACTATTTGGTCTTCGATGTGAACGTGCTCGGTTTTCAAATCTCCGTGGCACTCCAGAATCTTCCCCTGCTCGATGCGTTGCTGAAACAGGGCCGCATTGTTTTCCAGGAAATAGTTTTGAAAGGCCCGAATCACCCTAAACTCTAGGGGTTGGATGGTGTTTTTAATAAAGGGTTTGATTTGTTCAAAGTTTTCGTCGATGCTTACTCGAATGCTTTCTCTAGTCCCCCATTGGCTGGTGTGGGCCTGTACCGGAATGGTTTGGTAAAATCGGGCGAGTTTGCTGGCTACCAATCCCAACTTTTGCCAATCAAAGGTCGGTTTTTTGACCAATTCATCTAAAAAATTAGGGTGAGACAAGCGCTTCATTTTCAAGGCATAGTCTACCACATAATCTTCTGAATTGTTTCGGTAGGCTTCGGGCAGGTTAAAACTGAATTTGCCATCGGGCAATTGATACAATGGAATGACCTGCAAATAAATGTCTTCGGTGAGTCGTCGATTCAGTCTGACTTCTTCTTCCAGGTAAAATTTACGCTGGTGGATGTTGCTAAAGTCCAGGAAACCAAAATTGACCGATTTCTTGAATTTGTATACTACTTCGTCGAGCATGGCCACCACCGAAATATAGGTTTGCTTCACGCTTACTTCATGAGTAAAGTCGTTGTATGAGTCGGTATCGGACAAAAACTGTATGAACTCTTCGGTAAGCATGAATACTATTTTTTCATAGGTTTGTTTCTATTGTTACAGTTCTCCTGGCCAAGGAAATAGCTTGCATTCCGCAATGCATTGTATACGAATATTATCATTGGATAACCGAGCCGAACCTGCCACCCAACAGTAAGTAAAACGGAAAAAATAAACTAATCCAGATTTGATGCAATAGCTTGTTGTCAGGCGACTGAAAAAATTGGCGAATAGCAGCGTTATTCGCTCTATTTTTTTGGGACGCATGGCAGCAAGAAATTAGTCAAATGGATTAAGTTATTGATGTAGTTTTACTAAGTTAAGTACAATTCCTTTTTCAATCGTTGATCAGGGTTATTTAATCCACATTTTTTCCCTTACTAAACAACAATGCTGTGAACAACTCGACGAAGTTAATCAAAATAATGATTTACTTCTTCAAGGCCTCCCACCATACTTCTACCGGATGCAGGGCTTTGCGTTGGGTTCCGTCTTTGATCTGATGACGACAACTGGTCCCCGCGGCTACAATGAGCACCTCTTTGGGTTGTTGTCGCACCGTAGGAAACAGCACCAACTCTCCTATTTGCATCGATACTTCGTAGTGCTCTTTCTCATAACCAAACGAACCAGCCATTCCACAACACCCCGACCGAATGAGGTGTACTTCGTAGTTGGGCGGTAACGAAAGCATTTTTTTGGAAGGAGTGAGCGATGAAAGGGCTTTTTGCTGGCAGTGCCCGTGTAATTTTAACACTTTTTTTTCCTTTGTAAAAGCTGCCGCCTCAATCTTGCCCGCATCAATTTCCCTAGCCAAAAATTCCTCAATCGTGAAAGCCTGTTGGGCCAACGTTTGGGCGGCTTGCTTTAGTTCCCCCCGGCTCAAGTCCAGGTATTCGTCTCGAAACGTTAAAATAGCCGAAGGTTCAATCCCTACCAGCGGCGTTTCTTCACTGATCAAATCCTTGAACAAGCGAATGTTTTGTTCGGCAATTGTTTTGGCTTTGCGTAGCAACCCCTTGGATAAATAAGTGCGCCCGCTTTCTTGGTGGGCGGGCATCTGCACTTCATAACCCAACTTGGTAAGTAGTTTTATGGTTAAAATTCCAATGTCGGTATCATTGAAATCGGTAAATTCATCGCAAAATAAATACACTTTGCCCTTGGGCTTTTGAGGGGCCACTTGCGCATAATGCTTTTTGTACCACTTGCGCAAAGTAGTCTTATGCAATTTAGGAATGCTTCGTTGTGGAGCAAACCCAGCCATTTTTTTACTTAAACCTCCGGTAAGTTTATTGTTAAAAGTAAAGTTATAAGCCCAAGGTACCAGGGCTGCCAAACGATTGAGCCGGGTAAAATTGGCAATCAGCTTGGCTCTGAGCGGTACGCCATTGGCATCGTAGTACTGCTGTAAAAACTCCGCCTTCATTTTGGCCATATCCACGTTAGAGGGGCATTCAGACTTGCATCCCTTGCAGGACAAACACAGGTCCATCACCTCTTTGATCTCTTCGTGGTCAAAACGGTTGGTTTTATCTGATCGGGTCAAAAACTCCCTCAAAATATTGGCTCGGGCTCGGGTGGTGTCTTTTTCGTTGCGAGTAGCCATGTAACTGGGGCACATCGTTCCTCCGGTAATTTCGGTTTTACGGCAGTCTCCCGAACCGTTGCACATTTCCGCACCCCGCAAAATACCCTCCGTACTCGAGAAGTCAAACACAGTATCGAATGTAGGGGTGTCTTGCCCAGCATCGTAGCGCAAGCTGGTATCCATCGGAGGCGTTTCTACAATTTTATGGGGGTTGAATATATTGTCAGGGTCAAATATTTTTTTCACCTGCTTCATCAATTCATAACCTTTTTCGCCCACCATCTGGGGGATAAACTCCCCTCTTAGGCGTCCGTCACCATGCTCGCCACTGAGCGACCCTTGGTATTTTTTTACCAAAGTGGCAATTTCTTCGGCAATCAAGCGAAACTCCCCTTGGCCTTTCGAGGTTTTGAGGTCAATAATTGGGCGCAGATGCAACTCTCCCGAACCCGCATGGGCATAGTGTACCGCTGACATATTATTTTTTCTCAAAATCTCATTGAACTCCTCAATATAAGCCGGGAGGTCTTCCACCGTTACCGCGGTATCCTCAATGACTGGGGCTGGTTTGGCGTCTCCTACAATGTTCGAGAGGAGCCCCAATCCAGCCTTGCGCAAGTTCCACACCCGGCGGGTATCGTCGCCATATACCACCGGAAAATGATACCCTAATCCCTGAGCCTGCATGGCTTCCTGCATCTGGACCGCCACTGCTTGTATTTCTTCTCGGGTATCTTTGTTAAACTCTACCACCAAAATCGCCTGGGGGTCACCTTCTACAAAAAAACGATTTTGTCGATGCTCCTTGTTGGCTTTGGTGCATTCCAACACATAGTGGTCCATCAATTCACTGGCCGAGGGCCCGTACTGCAAGGCAATCACATTGGCTTTGAGCGCGTCATCAATCGTATCAAAGTGGGCGCACACCAGTCCGGTTTCTTTGGGAGGCAATGGTACCACATTGAGCTTGATTTCGGTGATAAACATCAAGGTACCTTCCGAACCGCAAATCAATTGACAGAAATTAAAGTCTTCACCTTTGCTATTGTAGGGTTGAAGATTCAGCAACATGTCCAAGGCGTACCCAGTATTGCGTCGAGGAATGGCTTTTTTAGGGAAGTTTTGTTGTATTTCTTGTTGATTCTCTGGGTTGCCTAACAATTGGTCAATCTCTCGATAAATCTTACTTTCAAAAGTATTTGGGTGATTTTGTGCCAGGCGTTCCTGATAATTCTCCTTGGCCAATGCATTGAAGGTCACTTCTGAGCCATCGGCCAAAAATCCCTTGACCTCCAGGGTGTGTTCTCGGGTGCTGCCATAAATAACCGAATGGGTACCACAGGAATTGTTTCCTACCATGCCTCCAATCATGGCCCGATTGGCAGTGGAGGTTTCAGGACCAAAAAACAATCCATAGGGTTTTAAAAAATGGTTCAAGTTATCTCGAATGACTCCTGGCTGCACCCTCACCCATTGTTCCTGGGGGTTGACTTCTAGTATTTGAGTAAAATGTTGAGAAATGTCTACTACGAGCCCCTGCCCCACTACCTGACCAGCCAATGAAGTACCCGCGGCCCGAGGAATAACACCAATTTTTTCTTGATGGGCAAAAGCAATGAGTTTTTGAATGTCTTGATGGTTGCGGGGAATGGCTACCGCAAGTGGCATTTCGCGGTAAGCCGAGGCATCGGTAGCATACAAAATACGCATCGTGTCGCCCAAATGAAGTTCTCCTTCTAAGTCGTTGGCAAGATTGGTCCATTTTTCGAGTTGGTTTGGGCCATTGTGTAGCAAGTTGGGGGTGGTGTTTTTTGCCTCCATTGAATCATTTTATTGTTTGAGTTCGGTGTTATCACTTACAAATATACAACTCAAGCGTATATTTTTATTTTTTATGGTTTGATTATGCATTATTCCATAATTCTTACATTCACTCTCAGGAGGGTTGTCAACTTATTTTGTAAATTAAAGTAATTACAAACACAACTCATCGGCATTCTATATAAAAGACTTTTGATTTTTTAATTATGATTATCGAATTTGAAGATTTAGCAACTCACTATTTACACACTGAACAACTCATTAAGTATGATCAAATCATTGTATTATTGAACAACGAGGAGGCCTTTACTCGTCGGGCATTACAAAACTCTCACAAGATTTTCATCAAAGCGCTCCGAAATTTAAAGATATATTTGGGAACTCATCAAAATATGGTCTCTTCGGGTAATAATTGCAAAGGAGGGTATTGGCAGATTTCTTACGAAACATTTGCTCAGTTAAACCGAGAATGCCCCAAAGAGATGAAAATCATTTATTCTAGTCGTTCTGAGGAATTTGGGAAGAATTATGTAAGAATTTATTGGGAAGGTGCGCAAGCTTTACCCGAAAATTTGATCAAAGAATTTGCAAGTTGGATATAAATTCTCTAAAAAATACTGAAAAGATGTTTATGTAGTATTTTTCACGATTTCCTAGTTTTTTTGTACCTAAATCTTTAGTTCTAGCCTATTTATCACACCTATTTTTGTATTCTTCTGTGCTGGGTAGGTGCTCATAGCATTGGCTCAATTATTTTTTTTCTTCTTATTTTTAGGCTTATTTTTGTCTATGTAGGCTTTCAATCGCTCATAGTCGGTGTACTCCTGCTTGCTTACTTTCAACCTCCCGTTTTCAAACTTAAGGCTCAGCTCTTTGTACTCATCATTAAAGGTTTTCACTTTTTCTTCCTTTACCGATTGTAAGTGTGCCATCTCGTATATCTTGGTACGGAAAATATAGGGCTGCTTGACAAGTAGCTTTTTCTTACTTACAGTAATCACTTTGTAAGTCAAAAACATCCGAATGTTGATGACCAATCCCAATAATGTGAGCATTACAATGCCCACGTATACCAACGTGTTTTTGCCCTTGAGCGATACTAAAAATAAGCTTGCTGCATAACAAATCACTGCAAATAGCCCTAATGACACAATTGCCTTCCCTTTTGGTTTGCACTCTATCATACTTGGTTTTATTTTTCTCCCCTTGTCGGTTGTTTTTTTTGATTATTTCTCTGGTTGCCATTTTTTGGCCCATTGCAAAACATGGAAGCGCAAATATAGAAGATGTAGTACAGGAATTGAAGGATCGTCTAGGTAATTTTTGAGTGCCCCACTCTCCTGACGCTCAATCTGAATGCTGAGTAGCCCGATGATAACGCATCACAATATTTGGGTCGGGGTGTAATGAAACAGTGGCGGCATCTTTTCCGGGGTAATCTATTTGCGAAAGCACAAAACGAATGGCCTCCAGGCGGGCCCGACGCTTGTTATTTGCCTCTACAATGATCCAAGGGCTAAAAGAGGTATGCGATTGACTAAACATCTCTTCTTTGTGCTCGGTGTATTTGTTCCACATGCTTTGGGCTTTTTCATCTACTGGGCTCAGTTTCCATTGCTTTAGAGGGTTGGTTTGCCTTTCTTTGAAACGCTTTTGTTGCTCCTCTTTAGAGATCGCAAACCAGAATTTGATCAGTTGGAGATTGTCATCATAAAGCATATGCTCAAACTCAGTTACTTGACGCATAAACTGTTTGTATTGTTTTTTGGTACAAAACCCCATCACTGGCTCTACTACTGCTCGGTTGTACCAGCTACGGTCAAAAAAAACAATTTCACCCGGATTGGGCAAATGCTGGACATAACGCTGAAAATACCACTGTCCTTTTTCTACATCCGAGGGTTTGGGTAAGGCTACCACTCGCATTGCCCGAGGGCTCAAGTATTGGATAAACCTTTTGATGGTTCCTCCTTTTCCGGCGGCATCCCTGCCCTCAAAAATAATGGCGATCCGCTTTTGCTCATCTTGTACCCATTTTTGGAGCTTGACCAATTCTATTTGTAAAAGGTTGAGTTCTTCTTCGTAAGCTAGTTTTTCTTTGACTTTTTTCCAGTCAATATCCTTGTTTTTTAATAGCTCTTTCAACCCTTTACGAGTATTGATGAGGGCCAATTCTTCGGCTGTGAAGTTCAATTTTGACATATGCGCATTTATTTTACTCTATACTTCGGTTTTATGGAGAGGTGTCCAAATCATCGATTGATTAAGGTAATAAATTATATTTATAAAATACTGACTTTGAGCACTTTTGTATTCCATTGATTTGTTTTGAAAACATATCCTGATATTCTGGGCTTTAAAACCACCCTATAAAAAACCTAAATATGTTAGTTGATAATTTGGAATT